>JBGPMX010000331.1:0-6085 GCA_041487215.1 Planctomycetia bacterium
AGCCGTCCCGCAGGGCGGTTTCGGCGACGTCGTGAGCGACGGACGCGATCGTGCCGCCCCGGACCGCCACCGCTCCCGGTGCATCCGTTCCCGAGGCGGGACAGATGACGCGCCCCGCTCGAATCAACAGGTCATAGCCTTCCTGCATGGGTTCACCGTGGCGAAGCAGATGAGTAGTGGTGCCGTTTGAATGAAACCGCGCGCTGGGTGGCACGTCCCTGAGTCCGCGAAGGGCGTGCAGCCGCCAGGATCATCAACGCAGGGAGCCCCGATAAATCGGGGCACTACGAACCAAGTGCCGCTGTAGAAGTAGTCACGATCGGGTTGCCACCCAGACGGCGCCACTACCAGCAGCTGTATGAACTTGTGAGTCTATCGATGGGTTGGATATACTCCGGACGGCTCCGCATTGAAACGGGTCAGCATTCGGATCCGCCGACGCCGTGACAGTTCCATCAGAGACTTTCGCGGCTTCTTTCCAACCGCGAGCTCGTCTTCGCATTGAAGACCTCGGGATGACCCATGCTCGACATCGTCACCGGCAGCGCACGGCGCAATTGTGCGGGTGCTACGCGGCGGGAGTTACTTCAGGTCGGCACGCTCGCGCTGGGCGGCCTAACTTTGCCCGGGCTGCTCGCGGGCCGTGTCCGCGCCGCAGCGGCGGGCAGCGCCGTCAAAGACACATCGGTGGTGCTGCTCTTCCTCACCGGCGGCCCCAGCCACATCGAAACCTTCGATCCGAAGATGAGCGCGCCCGCCGAGGTTCGCAGCGTTACCGGTGAGGTGGCCAGCACGATTCCGGGCGTCACGCTGGGTGCAACGTTCGCGAAGCTCGCCGGTTGGACGCACAAGATGGCGCTGGTCCGCTCGTTCACGCACGAAACGAGCGATCACACGATGGCGGTCGAGCAGGTCATGCGCGGCGGGAATCCCATCCACCAGGCCGGCATGGGGGCCGTCGCAGCACGGCTCTACCGCAGCAGCCGGCGCGACGGCGGTATGCCGGCGCACGTGTATTTAAGCGCGCAGGAAGTGGACGGACAATTCGACAAGGAGCGCCTGCGGCTGCTCGCAGCCGCCGGGGCGGGAACGCTGGGGGGTGCCTACGCCCCCTTTCCCGTCGGCGGCGACAGCCAACTGAATCACGACATGCAATTGCGCATTTCGCGCACGCGGCTGGACGATCGGCTGGCATTGTACAGGGCACTCGACAGACTGAATCGCCAGGTCGATGCAAGCGGCGAGATGCTTGGCCTCGACGCGTTCGAGCGGCAGGCGCTCGAGTTGGTGCTCGGCAAGTCCCGTGCGGCTTTTGACCTCTCTCAAGAGGATGCGCGGGTGATCGAGCGCTACGACACGAGCGGCTACCAGACCGGCATCACCCGGGATCGACCTTCGACGCTGGGCAAGCAACTGCTCTTGGCCCGGCGTCTCTGTGAAGCGGGCTGCGGCTTCGTGACGATTCACAACCCCGGTTGGGACATGCACGGCGGCAACACGCAGTGGAATATGCCCCAGGGCATGGAGAAGCTTGGCCGGCCGGTGGATCATGCGGTGAGTGCCTTTCTGGAAGACGTCCACGAGCGGGGGCTCGGCGACAAGATCCTGCTGATTATCACCGGCGAATTCGGCCGCACGCCGCGCGTGAAAGATGGCGGGGGGCGCGATCACTGGCCGAAGCTCAGCACGCTGGCCTTGGCCGGCGGCGGCCTGCGCATGGGCCAGGTGATCGGCCGCTCGACCCCCAAGGCCGAGGAGCCGCAGAGCGATCCGGTCACGCTCGACAACCTGTTTGCAACCGTGATGCATGTCCTGTTTGACACCTCGGCGCTGCGCGCGAGAGGCGACCTGCCGCGCGACATGGCCTCGCTCTTGGAACGAAGCCGCCCGATCCCCGAGCTCATTTGAGGCGTTGAGAGTTGAGCGTCGAGAGTCCAGAGCCAGAAGAGAGTCTAGAGTCGAGGGTCGAGGGTCGAGAGCCAGAGAAGAGAGACGGAAGACCGAAAAGAAAGAGTCCCGGAGTCCAGGGCCAGACAAGGACGAAAGACGAAGACGACCCAGCTGCGCCCTCTAAATAGGTCCGAGAAGAACGTAGGCTGCCGATCGGGCGTACGTCAGGCTTTCCAGCCTGACAAGGCCGATGCCGAACCGAGTCAGGCTGGAAAGCCTGACGTACCTCTTTCTGCGGACCTACTTAGCTCGCTCTCCCGCTCATGGAGCCGTGGGGAGAGGGGGCCAGGGATGCGGCGCAATTGCGGTGAGTGCGTGGCACCCGTCCATCGAAGAGTGACGGAGCACTAGCCGCGCACGGCCAGCAAGCGAGAGACCGTCTCGGCGAGCTGGTCGATGGCGCCGGCGTGCGGCAGCGCGAGGGTCAGCACGGGCCGGCCCGCGGAATCGGTTTCGAGACACTCCGAGAATCGCCGCTTGAGTTCCTCGGCCACTCCCTTCGTGGCCGCCGATTCGGCCGCCGGCGGCAGCAGCTCGCCGAGCAGCCGGAAGGCCGCGCTCAGCAGCTCCCCGCCCGCGGCGGCAACCCGCTCGCGCCGAGCCAACCGCTCGGCTTCATCATCCACCCGGATCGCCTCGCTGCGGTCGACCGCGGCCTCGGGCTTGGCTCCGAGCAGCACCTCGAGCCGCCGCTTCAGCTCCTCCATGCCGCTCGCCAGGTCCACCTGGTCAATCTCCGAATCCACGTCCAGCGCCGCTATGGCCAGCTCGTGCTTCGCCGATAACGTCGCGAGCAATCGCTCTTCAATCGTCTCTTCCGTGATGAGAACAAACACCTGCACCGGCCGCTTCTGGCCCATGCGGTGCGCTCGAGCGATCCGCTGCTCGAGCACCGCCGGATTCCAAGGCAGATCGACGTTGATCACCGTGTTCGCCGCCTGCAGGTTCAGCCCGGTCGAGCCAGCGTTCGTGGTCAGGAACAGCCGGCACCTCGCGTCATTCTGGAATTCGTTCACCAGCTGCTGTCGTTTCTTCTGAGGTACGGACCCGTCGAGCCGCACGTAGCCGAGCCTGCGCTTCGTCAGCAGCGGCTGGATCAGGTCCAGCATCGTGGTCCACTCGGAGAAGAGCACGACCTTGCGCGCCTCTTCCTGGAACAAGCGGTCGATCAGGTCATCAAGTTCTTCGAGCTTGGTGGAGTATCCCGGCGGCTGCTTGTCCACCAGGTACGTGCTGTTCGCGGCCATGCGGCACATGAGCAATGCCTTCTGTAGCCGTAAGAGGTCCATCTCGGTGAGGTAGGCTTTGCGCACGATGTTGCTCACGACCTGCATGTACGAGCCATGCAGGTCGATCTGCTCATCGGTCGGCGCGATGCGGCGGATCTCGGTCGTCCGCTCGGGCAGCTCGAGCATCACGGACTGCCGCGTGCGGCGCAGCAGGATGGGCTTGAGCCGCTCGCGCAGCTCGGCCAGGTTCTTGTAGCCCAGCACCTTGCCCGTCTCGTCGATCAGCCGATGGCGGTTGAAGAAGCGGAAGGCGGGCCCGAGCCGCCGGTCATCGACGAACGAGACCACGGTGTAGAGCTCGTCGAGCCGGTTCTCGAGCGGCGTGCCGGAGAGCGCCAGCGCGAACCGGGACCGCAGCCCTTTGACGATCCGCGTGGTCTTCGCCTCCCAGTTCTTGATCCGCTGCGCCTCGTCCACAATGATCAGGTCCCACTTCACCTGCTCGATCGCCAGGATGTCGCGCACCACCTGCTCGTAGTTGCAGACGGTGAAGAAGCAGTCGCTGCGGTACTGACTGGCGCGGGACTCGGCCGAGCCGACCACGAGCTGGCACTTCTGTTTTAGCGCAGGCCCAGCGGGCCGCGTGTCCGGCAGGAACCGCTCGATCTCGCTGCGCCATTGGCTCTTGAGCGACGCGGGGCAGATCACCAGCACACGCTGGATGCCGGCCTCACGTGCCAGCAGCTCGGCGACCCCGATCCCCTGGATCGTCTTGCCCAGCCCCATGTCGTCGGCCAGGATCGCGCGGCCGGCGCCGGCGGCGAACGCGATGCCGTCCAGCTGGTAGGGCAGCAGTTCGCTCTTCAGCAGTCGGGTCCGCAACGGATGATCCTTCGGGTTGGAACGGATCTCGGCGACCAGGTCGCGCATGCGGTCCAGGAACAGCCGCTGCTGGATGTATTCTTCGGCGTCCGGGTAGATGGTGACACTCTCGCCGAGCCGCTCGAGTTCGCTCACCCGCTTGAGCAGATCGCGCACGTCATCGATGGCACGGCCGCCGAGCGAGCCGACGACTTCGGCAACCTCCGGCGTCAGGCGGTCCGGCAAGGCGATGCGCAGCTCGACCTCGTGGCCGTAGTAGAGGTGCAGCGATACGCCCTCGCGGCGGTACGACTTGCGACGCACGGCCGGCGGAAAGCGGCGATGGATGTGCCGCAGCGCGTAAAGGATGTGCTTGCAGGTGCCGAGCGTATTGATCTTGAAATCGGGGCAGGAGCAGTACGACTCGCCGGGCTTCTCACCCCGGATGGCCAGCCGGTAGCTCTTGCCGGTCTCTTTGCTTGCGACGGTGTAATCGGCCCAGGGCCGGTCCGTGTTGAGCGATCGCAGGCTCATGCGTTCGGTGCGCGACCGCTCTTCGCGTTCGCTGATCGCCTGCCGCCGCAGCGCATCATCGCTCAGGCTCTCGATCGGCACGCGTTCGCGTGGCGGCGCGGCGAGACCGAGCGTCATCTTCTCATCGAGAATGAACGAGAAGGCGGCGCCGGCATGAACGCACGCCGTCTCGCAGCGTGTGCAATTCCAGTGCAGGCGCTGCGGCCGTTCGGCCATGGTGGTGATGGTGACGACCGCGTCCCCTTCGCCGTTCATCGGGGGCAACTTCAGGCGAAACAGGTCTCCGGCCAGGTACACCTGGTTGGGGAAGTCGGTCACCTCATAACGGCCGCCCTGTTGGATGAGCTTGGTGCCGTCGGGCCCGAGCAGTTTGGCGGCATCGCGGAAGGTGAGGCGGGAGAGCCGATCCTGGAACGTCAGTTTGTTCCGTGCTTTCGTGGCCATGAAGGTCCTCCGTGCAAGCATCCATTCGGGGCCGCTGACCTGGGGCGACGTTGGAGCGCCCCAGAGGATACCGCATCCGGCCGGAAGGGCAAGCAGTTGCTGTGGGCCGGCCGGTGCAGCCGCTGGGTGGACCAGCCACCGAGCGGCGGCAGATGCGGCGACGGAGCGGCGCCTCACGCGACTCGCTCAGCGGATGAGCGATTCCGGGGGGAATGTGAGTCCCATGCAACTGGCCGCGCACATCCTCGAAGAGGCCGTCCGCCAGGCGATCGGCATCTCGGCACCGACCTACTCCAAGTCTCGATCAGTACTTCGTTCCGTGCGGACCGAACGGTTCCCGACACCTTTGTCTGCTCCGAGTGTTCGTCGTCCTCGGCCGTTTCGATGCGTGGATTTCGCCCCAAACAGCGGCGATAATGCGGCTTTCCCGCTTGCCCTCTACCAGAGTGTGCGCACGCGTCCATGCTTATCGAACAGCTCAGACCCAACGTGATCGTCCGCGGGCCGATCCTACCCGAGCCGGTCCAGGTCATCGTGGCGATCCCGATGGGCGAGTCCGTCAAGCTGGTCGGAAAGGGGCTAAGCACGGGGCAAGTCCATGAGCCAATCCTCAACGCCGCCCAACTGGCCCAGCTAACCGCCACGCCCGACAAGGAGCCCTTTGACGGCGATCCACTGAAATTCCGACTCGGCATCGAGGCAATGCGGCTCGCGCTAGCCTACGAATACGACCCGTATTTCTCGCTCTCTATCGCGCGGGTTGACCCTCTGCCGCACCAGCTCGAAGCCGTCTACGACTACTTTCTGAAGCTCCCCCGGATTCGCTTCCTGCTGGCCGACGACCCCGGCGCCGGCAAGACCATCATGGCCGGTCTGCTGCTCAAGGAACTCAAGATCCGCGGGCTGATCAAGCCGACGCTTATCGTGACGCCGGCGAACCTGTCGTTCCAGTGGCAGCGCGAAATGAAAGACAAGTTTCGCGAAAGCTTCGAAGTCGTCCGAAGTGACGTTCTCCGAGCTAACTACGGCATGAATCCTTGGCAGGAGAAGAACCAGGTCATCACATC
>JBGPMX010000332.1:0-6054 GCA_041487215.1 Planctomycetia bacterium
AGAGGGGGCAGGGGGTGAGGGGAGTATTGGTGAGTCAGAAACGCGCGCGGAACCGCCTGCGGGAAGCGCCCGTCGGCAATCAGGACCGACTCCTGGAGCGTTTGACAAACCCAGGACACCGCCCAACGTTGCAAACCGAAATTCGACGGTGCGTCGAGTCGTCCTATGCGTCTAACAAACCCCGAACAGTCTGCGGCGGGAGGGAGGCGGTCGCTACGGGCGGGCCGTCTTGTACGGTGCTGCCAGGCGCCCGCCACGTGGCTCGCGGCGCTCGCGCTCCTGGCCGTCGGCCTCCGCGTCGCGGCGGTGTTGGCCGTTGCCAGCTACCGGCTGGAACACGTGACGTACGAGCACGGGGAGATTGCACGGAACATCGTCGAGGGGCGGGGCTTCTCGGTGCGATGGATGGGCGGCGACGGGCCGACATCGCAACAGGCCCCGGTTTACCCGCTGATCGTCGCCGGTTTCTACGCGGTCTTCGGCGTTCAGACGCCCGCGGCGGTGGCCGGCGTCCAGTTGTTCCAGGCCCTGCTGGGTGGCGTCCTGGCGCTGTCGTTATGCGCGCTGGCCTGGGAGCTCATGCCGCAGCAGCGCGCGGTGGGCTGGATCGCCGGCGCGTGGGTGGCGGCCCACCCGACGCTCGTCTACATGGCCACGCAGATCCAGGTCGTGTCCGTCGCCACGCTGGGCGTGGTGCTGGTGCTCTGGAGCGCGGGCCGGGGGGCGCGGACAGGGTCCTGGCGTGCCGCCGCCGGTAGCGGGTTGGCCGCCGGGCTGCTCATCCTGACGGATCCCATCCTGGGCCTGGTGGCCGGCGTGGCGTGTCTCATGATCGCGTCGCGGCCGTGTGCTGCGCGCCGCCGCGCGCTCGTCCGCGCCGCCGCCATGGCGGCGGTGTGCTCGGCCGTCATCGCCCCGTGGTGCATCCGGAACTACGCGGTGCACGGCGAGCTTGTGCCGGTGAAGAGCACGTTCGGCTACGCCTTCTGGCAGGGGAACCACCCGCGGTCGTTCGGCACGGACAAGATCCCGCTGGCGGCGCAGGAAGCGACCATGCGGCGTGCGGCGCCGGGCGTGAGCGGGCTGGAACGCACGCTCTGGCACGCGCGCATGATCGACACGCTGTACATCGATGACGCGGTGCTTTCGAACGAGCGGATCGCGGAGCTTGGGCGTTTCTCGGAACCCGAGCGGTCGCGGCGGCTCATGGCCGAGGTAGTCGCTTACATCCGCGCGTGGCCGCTGCATTACGCACGGCTCTGTGCGCAGCGGCTGCGTTACTTCTTGCTCTTCGACGAGACGAATCCGAAGTCGCGCGTGTGGTCGTATCGCGCGAGCGAGCTGGCGCTGGCCGCTTGCGGTGTGGCCGGGCTCTGGCGCTCGCGCCGCCGCGCCGCTCAGCTCTGGCCCACCTACCTGGTGTTTGGACTGGTCGCCGCCTTCCACACCCTGACCATCGTGTCGGCCCGATTCCGGATCCCACTGGAGCCGGTGCAGATTCTCTGGGCCGCCTGCCTGTTCGGCGAGACGGGGCTGCAACCAACGGAACCAACCGCTCAGGTGGCGTCCTGCCCTGGATGGCACGCCCGTGAGTCTTCGAAGCGCGTGCGGGTGGGCCTCGAGCCAATGTAGCAGCGTTTCTCCGAAACGCTGGACCGGGCCTCGGAGAGGCCCGCCTACACTAGGTTTCTCTTCTGGTTTGGCCGGCGGCCCGTGTATAAAGGAGCAGTTGTGGCGTCGGGTGCGCTGCCGCGCCCGATGCTTGCGGCATGCCGGCCGGGCGCGGACGTCTCATGAAGCTGATCATCGCCATCATTCAGCCGACGAAGCTGGAAGCGGTCAAGGAGGCGCTCAGCCGGGTGGAGGTGTTCCGCCTGACCGTGCTCGATTGCCAGGGTTTTGGCCGCCAGAAGGGACACACCGAGGTGTACCGCGGGCACGAGTTCACGGTCACCCTGCTCCGGAAGGTGGAGCTGCAGATTGCGGTGAACGAGGACTTCGTCGAGCCGACCATCCAGGCGATCCTGGATGCCGGCCGCTGCGGCACTGAGGGGAAGATCGGCGACGGCAAGATCTTCATTCTCCCCCTGGACGACTGCATCCGGATCCGCACCGGCGAACGCGGCCCGGAAGCCATCTAGATCCATGGCGAACCCAGGAACGAACGCGCAGGAGAGCGGACTCCTCGTCACGGGCGATCTCATCTTCTCGACCAAGATCACCGGCACTGCCGCCGCGCTCGGCCTGGCACTGCGGGTCGTGCCGACGATGGCGGCGGCCCTCGAACAGCTCCGCGCCGGAGTGCCGGGTTGTGTCATTGTCGACCTGGCGCTACCCGAGTCGGCGCCCGGGCAGCTCGGGGCTATCGTGGCGGCGGCCGGCGGCCGCCCCGTTCTTGCCTTCGGCTCCCATGTCGACACCGAGCGGCTCGAGGCGGCGCGGCAAGCGGGCTGCGCGGCCGTGCTGCCGCGCAGCCGGTTCGCGAGCAGCCTGCCCGAGCTACTTGAGCAGCACTGCCGCGGCTGAGCCGAGCTACGCTGTTCGGGTCCATCACCCTGCGGCGGACGATCGATCAGGCAGCCAAACCGAGCGAGCGCGGCCTGGCGTCGTTGGAGCGGCGCTTGGGGATCGTGGCACGGTTGGCCGCGCCGGCCTTGGCCGACGAAGCAGCCCGGCTCAACGCCGAGCTCACCCAGCACGAGACCCGCCGGACGCTCGAAGAGCGGCACGGCGTGAAGTGGGCCGACGGCACGCCCTCAAGAAGACAACAGAAAACAAGATCTGAACCCAGTCGGCGTTTGACCCCAGTCGGCGTTGCCTCCGAACACGCGTGCTCGGTTGTTTCCCCGATTGATGGCGTGGTAACCGCCAGCACGAATCCGTTGCATGCTGTCGTTAGGCCAGGACTTCGACATAATCCACGCGGCTTGAAGGCTTAGGGACGGGTAGACCGTCCTCACGCAAGCCTGCAACATGTATCTCGATCGCCTCACGGATCCGCCGTTCCGTCTCCTTGACCGTCGCGCCAGTCGCCACGCAGCCGGGCAAATCGGGAACGTATGCCGCGTAGTTGGACTTTGCCTTCTCAACGACAATCGCGTAACGCTTCATGGTCGCCTCACAACTTCAGGCCTGCCTGCTTCAGGATGCTGTTCAGCGTTCCGGGTGGCAAGTCGTCACTTGGCTTGCCGGAAACCGTGACCCGGCCAAGCTTGCTGCCGTGCTTGAACTGGCGGTGACCGCCGCGGCTCGGCACCCGATACCAGCCGTCTCTGTCCAGGAGCTTCAGGACTTGGCTGACTTTCACGCCAGCCAAGATACCAGACGACTGACCACGTGCAAAGCACGGCCCCAACGTTCCACTGGACGCTGTCCCTAAGCACTGGGATACAGCTTCTTTTTTAGCTCTTCGGACATTTCAGTGGGTAACCAAGGGGAGACTACGGGTTCCTCTTCTCTGTTCCACGAGTCAGGCAACGGCCAGCCGTTGGCACACTTGACGCACTGCCGGGATATCAACGCCTGCGACGTCGAGCGACTCGCAACAGAGAAGAGGACCCCGTACTCTCTTGGAGCACCAAGTCGCGCGATTCTACCCACTACAAAGTCCGAAGATCCTATAAGATCTGACCGCAGTCACTCAGAACCGCACGGGCTGGCCGGTGGCGGCGGAGCGCAGTACGGCCTGGGTGAAATCGAACACGGGCAGGGCGCAGGCCGCCGGTGCCTCGTTCACAGCCCCGCGCGTCAGCAGGTCCAGGAAAGCGGCGTCCGGCGAGCTGCCCGGCTCGAGCTCGCCCAGCTCCTCGAACCGGTTGTTGCGGCCGATCCAGAGCCGCTCCTCACGGATGGCCAGATCGGCCTCTTCGCAGTGGACCTGGAAGTCCTCGCGCCAGTGCTGCGCGTTGCCGATGAAGTTCATGCTCAGAAGGGCACCGCCGCGGAGTTGGCCGCTCACGGTGGTGACAATTTCGACCCGGCTTCCCTGGCGGTCGCTGTGCGCGACCAGCTCGAGCGGCTCGAGCCCGGTCACAAAGAAGAGCATGTCGATCTTGTGGCTGCCCGCATCCCCCAAAAACCCGCCTGGGTTCAGCGCGGGATCGTCGCGCCACGTTCCGGCAATCGTCTGCTGCCAACGCTCGGAGTTGTGCGTGGTCACCGCGCGAACGCACCCCCATCGTCCCGAAAGCACCTCGCGGCGCAGCGTTCGGTAGATTGGGTCGTAGCGGCGTTGGTACGCCACGGACAGGACGGGCGGGCCCTGCTCGACCAGCCGCACGATCCGTTCGCGGGTGTCGGCCAGTGGTTTTTCGCAGAGCACGGCCAGCCCCCGCGCGCGGCATGCCTGAACCTGATCGAAGTGAAACAGGGTGGGCGTGCAGATGACCGCAGCGTCCGGCCGGCACGCATCGAAGAGCGGCGGCAGATCGGAGAAGACGGCCGCGGCCGGCGCCAGCTCGTCGCTCAGCCGCTGGGCAGTCTGCCGGCTCGGATCGCAGAGCGCGATGATGCGCGCGCGCGGATCCTGGCGCAGTCGCTCGGCGTGCAGGCGCGCAATCTGCCCGCAGCCGATAATCGCCAGCTGCACCTCGGTCAAAGACGGCTCGCGCGGGACCATCGACGGGCGGCTCCCGGTGCTCTCGTAGGTCGCTCACCGTAGTCGCCGGTGGGACGGAGGGTCAAGAGGCGGAGCCTACCCCCCGTCGTTACGAGGTACGGGGGGGGGGCATCTCGGCCGATAGGAAGCCGCACGCCTGGTGCGCGGGGTGGGATCAATCAATCGAGCGGCGGCCAGACTTCTTCGAGGCCCTTTCGCTCGATCTCCTTGATCTGTTCCACCGTCATGCTCAGGTCGTTGGCGATCTGTTCGCGTGACTCGGTCACGCTGACGCCCTCGTCCTGTAGTTGGACGATACGCCGGAAGATTTCTTTCTCGCGATTGTCGTTCATGCGGTCGGCGATTGGCTCTTTTGGGGTTGCCGCTTTAAACTCGGAAAGGCTCATGGGTTCCGCCTTGTTTCTCGGAGCGCGGGATCGGATGATTGCGTGGCTTCTGCGCTCTTGCACATTATTCGGGCGCCGACCGAGCGCGACTAGTCCGTATCTTATCCGTATCTTGCTTTTGGTTGCCGAAAAAACGCTGCTCAGTCCGCGATTTTCTTCGCTTGCGCTTCCGCCGATGGAGCCGAAAGAGGACCGACCCATGGCCTGCACCGTACAGATCTCGCTGGATCTGCACACGATTGAGGACGCGTTGCGTGTCGCAGAGATCGCCGCCGAGGCGGGCGTGGACTGGCTGGAGGCCGGGACCGGGTTGATGGTCGAGCAGGGGCTGGGCGTCGTGCGGGCACTGCGCACGCGGTTCCCGGAGCACCCGATCGTGTGCGACTTCAAGGTGTGCGACGGTGGCGAGTATTTCGGGCGGATTGCGGCGGAAGCGGGCGCCACGCACTTCGACGTCATGGCGGCCTCGCACGACGCCACAATCCGGGCCGCCGTGCGCGCCGCCACCGCGCAAGGCCTCACCGTGCTGGCCGACACGATGTTTTGTGCCGATCCCGTCGCCGCAGCCGTGCGTGCTCAGTCGCTCGGCGCCCACATGATCTGCTGGCACCTGGGGTACGACCACCGCCACGAGCACCCGGAGCTTTCCGCGATCGACGGACTGGACGAGGTGCTCCGCGCCGTCCGTGTGCCCGTCCAGGTCGTGGGGGGGCTCTCCGTGGCGCACGCCGTTGAGGCGGCCCGGCGCGGCGCCCGGTCCGTCGTGCTGGGCAGCCCGCTTGTCCCCGGCGACCGTGCCGCGGGACTGAAGGCCACGCTGCGCGAGGTGGTTGATCGGGTGCACCAGATCTGAGATGGTGCCGACCGTTCCCTTTCGACCCCGCCGGCAGGGTCGCTCGGCGCTGGTCTCCGACCCCGCCGCCACGCTGACCGAAGGTCTCCCGCTCGCCAACACCCGGTAACCGCCCCTCACCCCGTCCCCTCTCCCCACGCGGCGGGGGGCGACCCGGCGGGGGCCCCCCGGGGGGGGGGGGGGGGGGGGGTAAAGGG
>JBGPMX010000333.1:0-6038 GCA_041487215.1 Planctomycetia bacterium
CTGGCGGACGCCAACAACGGGCAGCTCGAGAGCGTCGAGGCGAATAACCTCAGGGCGCTGCCGATCACGATCCTCACCCGCGCCGACCTGGTCGTATCCGCGGCGAGCGCCCCGGCATCGGCGATCCTCGGCGCGAGCCTCCCCGTGTCGTGGACCGTGGCGAACTCGGGCACCGGCTTCGCGGCGGGTCCGTGGACCGACCGATTCTACGTATCCGACGACGCGCTGCTCGATGCCGGCGACCGGCTCATCGCGTCGCGGCCATTCAATGATTATCTTTCGGCCGCGACCGACGCGAGCCAGAGCGATTCCATCGCACTCCCGGCGGACCTGCCCTCCGGAGATCGCTACCTGCTCGTCGTGGCGGACGGTGCCAACCAGGTCGCGGAGGCGGATGAGACGAACAACGTCCGTGCCGTGCCGATCCGTTTCGGCACGGTGGACCTGGTGGTGTCCGACTTCTCGGCGCCTGTTGGGGCCGTGGCGGGCGAAAGCATCGCGTTCTCATACGAAGTGACGAACCAGGGCTCGCTCGCGACGGGCGCCGCCTGGCCGGATTACGTCTACCTGTCTCAGGACACGGCGTTCGATAGCAGCGATGCGCTCGTGGCTTATCTCGGACGCAGCACACCGGCGGCGCTGGCGTCCGGCGAGCACTATGGCGCGAGTGCCACGGGGACCGTGCCCGTCTACTTTGCCGCCGGGCCAGCCTATCTGCTGTTTGTGGCGGACCGCGACAACCAGCAGCCGGAAACGGACGAGACGAACAACGTGCGTTCGCTGCCGTTCAGCGTGAGCGGACCGGACCTGGCGATCTCCGACTTTAGCGCGTCGTCCCTGATCGTTCCGGGGCGAAGCCTGCCGGTGTCCTGGTCGGTTACGAATCGGGGTAGCGCCGCGGCGCGCGGCACCTGGTCCGACCGGGTGTACGTCTCCGCGACGGACCAGTTGGACTCGTCGGCGACGCTGGTCGCCACTCACGCGGTCGCGAATGATCCGCCGCTCGAACCGGGTGCAGGCTACAGCGCGATCGAGAACATCACGATCCCCCTGGCGGTCGGCACCGGCAACCGCTTTTTGCTTCTGGTCCTCGACGCGCTGGGGGACCAGGGCGAATCCGATGAGGCGAACAACGTGGTGGCGGTGCCGATCGAGCTGGACCTGCCCAACCTGACGGTCACCGCCGCCACAGGCCCCGCCACGGCTCGTCCGGGAGATCGCCTTTCCATCGATTGGACCATCAGCAGCACCGGTCGAGTGGATGCCACAGGTGTCTGGAGCGACTACGTCTTCCTCTCGGCCGATACGACTCTGGACCCGACCGACACGTTCCTTGACCCTCTCTATGGCAGGACCCCCTCGGGGGTTGCCGGGACTAGCTACCGGTACATTGATTTCCCAACGCTTCCCGCGAACACGCCGGCTGGCGACCGCTACCTGCTGTTTGCCACCGACTACTCCGGTCAGATCGCGGAGACGGACGAGTCGGACAACGTCCGGGCGGCCCCCATCACCGTGCTGCCCTTTGCCGTCGACCTGGTCATTCCGGACGCGGCGGCACCGCTCACCGCGGCCCCGGGCCAGACCATCCGGGTGTCCTGGACGACCTTGAACCAGGGCACGGCGTCGGCAGCGGCCAGCTGGGCAGACCGGGTCTACCTCTCGGACCGTGCAACGGTCGACCCGAGCGCGGTCCTGTTGGTGAGCCGCCCGAGCGGCCTGTACACACCGCTCGCCGCCGGGGCCGGCTACACGGCCGCCGAGAACGTCACGATCCCCGCGAACGCGAACGGCAGCCGTTATCTCGTCTTCGTGGCCGACGGCGGCGGCGAGCAGTCGGAAACCGACGAGTCCAATAACACGCGCGCCGTGCCCATCACCATCCGTGGCCCGGACGTGGACCTGGCGGTTTCGAGTGCGGTCTTTTCGGGGTCGGCCGTGCTGGGGAGCACGATCGATCTCACCTGGACCGTGACCAATCAGGGGAGCGCGTCGGCCATCGCGCCCTGGTATGACGAGGTGTACCTGTCGAGCGATCCGGTGTTCAGTAGCGACGACCTGGCAATCCACTTCGAGCAACACTTCACGCCGCTAAGTGCCGGCACGGAGTACACGCTCACCCGGCCCATCCGTATCCCCGGCTACGCCAAGGGCGGCGATCGCTACCTGCTCCTGGTGACCGACCTGGAGCAGAAGCAGCCCGACTCGCTCCGCGCCAACAACCTCCGCGCGGTGCCGATCTCGCTCGGCCAGTCCGACCTGGTGCTGGATGCGGCGACGGCCCCCGCCTCGGGTGTCGCCGGCAAGCCGATCACGATCTCGTACACCGTAACCAACCGCGGGCAGTATGAGGCGGTCGGGGGCTGGTCGTCCGACTCGATCTACCTCTCCGACCAACCCACGCTGGGCGGCCAGCGCCTCTTCGTGACGTCGATCACTCCCCCCCAGGGGTCGCTCGAACCCGGCGCCAGCTACACCATCACCCGCGAGGTTACCCTGCCGGGCTATGCCGACCAGCGCTATCGTTACCTCGTCATCGCTGCCAACGACTTTTTCGGCCTGGGCGAGTCGGACAGGACCAACAACCTGCGAGCACTTCCGATCGACATCGCCGTCCCGGACCTGGTTGTGGAGACGATCTCGGCATCCGGTTCTGCGGTGCCGGGGAGCGAGGTGACCGTCTCCTGGACGGTGCTGAATCGGGGCACCGTTGAAGCCGCCGCGCCCGCGTGGAGCGACTGCCTGTACGTCACCGCGGAACGCACGGTGGACGTGAACTTGCCGTCGCCCGGCTGCGAACAGGCGCCGACACCTCCTCTTCCGCCCGGAGGCCGGTACACGGCCACGCACCGGATCACGATTCCGACGAACCTCGGCACGGGCACCCGCTATCTGTCCGTCATGGCGGACCGCAGCGGCTCGCAGGGCGAGCTCGATGAGGGAAACAACGTCTTCACGGTGCCGATCGTGCTCGTCAACACCGTTGACCTGGTAGTGTCCGAGATGACCGCGCCGGCTTCTGCCGCGGTCGGCGACCGCGTGCCACTCTCCTGGACGATCACGAACCGTGGAAGCACGCCGCTCAGCGGGAGCTGGTTCGATGCAGTCTATCTCTCCGACCAGCCGGCACTCACACCGGCGAGCGTCTCGCTGAGCTTCGATCGCACAACCCCGCCCGAGCCGCTGGGGGCGGGCGCGAGCTACGTGGTCACGCGCGACGTCTTCATCCCGAACCTCACGGGCCGCCGCTACCTCATCGTCGTCACGGACGCGTTCAACCAGATCGCCGAGATCGACGAGACGAACAACCAGGGGCCGGCGGCGGCGCTGGACATCGCGGCGTGCGACCTTATCGTCTCGGGGGCCACCGCCCCGGCCGCCGCGCGGCTCAACGAGGCGATTCCCGTCTCCTACACGGTCAGCAACACGGGATCCGCCGACGCCCCGCAGCTGCGATCCGACGCCGTGTACCTCTCCACCGACTCCACGTTCAACTTCGGAGACCTCCGGATCCAGGAGTTCGATACGCTGCCGGTCAGCCGGCTCGCCGCGGGGGCGAGCTACACGGTGGACCAGCAGATTCGCGTCCCGATCTTCATCGCGACGGGCAGCTACTACCTGCTCTTCGTCGCGGACAACCAGCAGGCTCAGGCAGAAACGGACGAGACGAACAACCTGCGTGCGCTGCCGATCACCATCCATGCGCCCGAACTCGCCGCGACCGAGATCACGGCCCCGGCCTTCGCCGCGGCGGGCACCACCATCGAAGTCTCGTGGCGGGTGGCGAACAGCGGCGACGCGGACGCGGTCGGGCCCTGGTCCGATGCGCTCTATCTATCCGACGACGCCATGGCGGGGAACGACACGTTCCTGGGCAGTCTCACGTTCCCTGACACTCTCGCGGCCGGCGACACGGCGCAGCGCACACTCAGCGTCACGCTGCCGATCCAGATCACGGGCGACCATTGGCTGATCGTGCGGACCGACGAGTTCAGTGAGGTGTGGGAAAGTTCGGAGACGAACAACACGACCATCTCCGCGCGGCCGGTGACGATCGCCGAGGGGACCACGCCCGACCTCCGGGTGAGCCGCGTGAGCGGTCCGGCGCAGGGCCAGCCGGGTGAGCGGGTCCGAATCGGTTGGACCGTGGTCAATGCCGGCGTCGCATCCGCCGCCGCCCCGTGGGGCGACGATGTATACCTGTCGCCGAGCGGCACGCTCGATGGGGCCTTCCTGGTCACGCGCCTGACGCGCCCGAGTGACCTCGCGGCCGGCGCTTCGTACGACGCCTCGGTCGATGTTGCGCTGCCGTCGGTCCCCGACGGTGACTACACGCTGCTAGTGGTGGCGGACGGCGGCAACAGCGTGTTCGAGGACACCCAGGAGGGGAACAACGCCGGTGCGTCCGGCTCCCTGCTGCGCATCGGTCGCGTGGACCTGGTGCCGAGCATCGCGCTGGCGCCGGCGACGGCCATGTCGGGGGCCAACGTGACGGTCGAGTGGTCGGTGCGCAACAGCGGGAGCTTCGCCGCAGAGGGGTCGTGGGTCGATCGCTTCCTGCTCGCCTCGGACAGCTCCGGGGGCGGCGTGGTCTTTCTGCTGGGCGATTTCCCGCAGAGCGGGCCCCTGGCCGCCGGCGCAACCTACACCGCCCACGCCGAGCTGCGAGTCCCGCTCGAGGCGTCCGGGCCGCGCTACCTGGTGCTGCGCACCGAGCCCGCAGCGCCGATGATCGAGAACCCGGCCAACAACATGGTTGTGTCGCCGCTGCTCGTCCAGGCCACGCCGTACCCCGACCTTGCCGTGTCGGAGGTGACCGTCGAGCCCGAGCTCACGATCGGCGACCCCGCCGAAGTGACCGTGGCCTGGAAGGTGAGCAACCTCGGCAGCGGCGCGGGATCGGTGGCGAGCTGGGTGGACACCGTGCTGGCATCCCCGCCGGGCAGCAGCAGCCCCGGCCAGGTGGTGGCGCAGTTCCCGCACTCGGGATCGCTCGGTGCGGGCTCGAGCTACACGCCGCGCCAGACGTTCACGCTGCCGATCGGGTTCAACGGGCGCTACCTGATATCGGTCCGCACGGACGCGGCGAACGTCGTCTTCGAGAACGGCGCGAAGGCCAACAACACCGCCACCGCACCGCGGCCGATCGACGTGGCCCGCCAACCCTACGCGGATCTTGCTCTGACCGCACTCGAAACACCCGCCGCCGCCGACAGTGGCAGTCCTATCACCATCTCCTGGACCGTGGCGAATGACGGCATCGCCCCCACCAACACTTCGGGCTGGGACGACGTCGTCGCGCTCGCGCGCGACACGCGAGGCAAGGACGTGGTCGCCACGATCGGCCGGTTCGGGCACAACGGCGCGCTCGGTGCGGGGGCGAGCTACACGCGGACGCTCGAGCTGCCGCTGCCCGACGGCTTGAGCGGAACCTACTATGTGGTCGTCTCCACCGGTGGACTCGGCGGCCCGTACGAGTTCCCGGCGAGCGACAACAACACCCGCGTCTCCGGGCCACTCGAGGTGACGCTGCGCCCCGCGCCCGACCTGGTGGTGACGGAGATCATCGCACCGGGCCCGGTCGAATCGGCGACGAAGATTGACGTGAGCTGGACCGTCCGCAACGACGGACTCGGGGCCGCTGCCGCCCCCTGGGCAGATAAGCTCGAGCTGCGCGAGGCCGGCAACCCGGCGGGGCGCGTGATCCCGCTCGGAGTGTTCCTGTTCCACGAGACCCTCGAGTCAGGCCGAACGTACACGCGCTCCGAGCAGGTTTCGCTGCCCGACAACATCGAGGGCGCGTTCGAGCTGGTGATCGAGACGAACGCGGTCGTGCAAGCGCCCGGCACGGCCAACGAGCCCTTCGGCAAGCTGGCTCGGCTGCTCTACGAGGGGCCCGGCGATGTGAACAACGTCGCGCGCCAGCCGCTCCTGGTCGAGCTCGCGCCGCACCCGGACCTTCAGGTGCAGTCCATCACCGCCCCCGACCTCGTCCCGGCCGGCGGCACGCTCAATCTCGAGCTGGTCGTGACCAACCA
>JBGPMX010000334.1:0-6011 GCA_041487215.1 Planctomycetia bacterium
GCGAGCAGGTGGCAGCTCCGCGCCTTGATGATCATGCAGACCGGGCCGCCGGGCTCGAGGCCGAGCGACGTGACGGCGGCGGGAACGACCGAGGCGACGAAGCGCACGCCGCAGTCGATGAGCACCTCGACGTCAGCCCCGTGCCGCAGGATCTCGGTCACGCGCCCCTCGAGCATGTTCTGCGCGCTGATGCCCGTCACCGGCTGCCGGGCCAGCAGCACATCGTCGGCGCGCAAGCCGATGATGATCGTCGAGCCGACCGGGGCGGCCACGAGCGGCACGCGCAGCACCGGCCCGCCGGGCACGCGGGCGAGCGTCAGGCCCTCGTCGCTCGCGTGCTGCTCGACCGTCGCGCTCAGGATGTTCCGCACGCGGGTCAGCCGCGCGAGCGACAGCTGCCGCGGCTCGGTGAAGACATCGAGCGGCGTGCCGCGCGCCACGACGCGGCCGTGATCGAGCACGAAGACCTGCTCGCCCAGCGCCATCGCCTCCTGCACGCTGTGCGTCACATAAAGCACCGGGATCCGCTCGGTCTGCTGCACACGGCCCAGATGGGCGAGCAGCACCGCGCGCCCCTCCTGGTCGATCGCCGAGATCGGCTCGTCGCACAGCAGCAGCTGGGGCCGGGTGGCGATCGCCCGAGCCAGACCCACCCGCTGCTTCTCGCCTCCGGACAGGCTGGCCGGCCGGCGTGCGAGCAGCGGGCCGATGGCGAAGAGGTCGGCCATTGCCTCGAGCCGCTCTCCGCGCTCCTGGCGCGGCCAGTGCGCGAGCCCGTACAGGACGTTCTCGCGCACCGAAAGGTGCGGGAAGAGCAGGTCGTCCTGGAAAATCATGCCCACCCGCCGCTGGCGCATGGGCAGCGAGGTGCCCCGCTCGGAGTCGTAAAGCACTCGATCGCCCACGCGGACGTGCCCGGCATCCGGCCGGCACAGCCCGGCCACGGCGCACAGCGTCGTCGTCTTGCCCGAGCCCGAGCGGCCGAACAGGATCGAGCAGCCGGTGCCGAGCTCCAGGTCGACCTCGAGCGTGAGTTCCGCGTGCAGCCGCTTACGCAGGCGGATTTCAACCAACGCATCGCTCATGAACGTTTGGGAAGCACCTCAAAAAACCGCCTGGCAGGTCGAAGTCGCTCGGCTCTGGGTCGACACTGCTCGGCTTGGTAGGAGCTTTTTCAACCGGCCGTCAGATCCGCCCGCCGGTCAGCCGGCTGACGCTCCAGAGCACAAGGATGGAGAACACGGTGATGATCAGCACCAGCAGGTTGGCGCGCGACAGGTCGCCCGCCTGCCAGGCATCATAAATGGCGATCGACACCGTCTGGAACCGCCCGCCGATCACCATCAGGGTGGCGCCGAAATCGCCCATGGCGCGGGTGAACGCCATGACGGCCCCGGCGACGATCCCGCGCCAGGCGAGCGGCAGGGTGACCGTCCAGAGCACCGACCACTCGGAGCGGCCGAGCAGCCGCGCCACGTCTTCGTACGCGCGTGGGACGCTCTCAATCGCCGCCCGTGCCGGCTTGATGTACAGGGGGACCGAGGCGGCTGCGGCCGCCAGCACCGCGCCCGGAACGCTGAAGACGATCACGATGCCCAGGTGCTGCTCGAGGAACCGGCCCAGTGCGCTGGAGCGACCCAGCAGCACGAGCAGGTAGTAACCGAGCACCGTGGGCGGGATGACCAGCGGCTGCATGACCAGCGCGTCGACCAGGTGCTTGCCGAAGAAGTTTTTGCGCGCCAGCAGCCAGGCGATCGGCGTGCCGGCGGCGAGCACCAGGACGGTCGACGCCAGGGAGATCTCCAGCGTCAGGTAGAGCGGACGCAGGTCCACGCTCATGGCCCCTTCCCGGGCGGGCTGAATCCGGAGCGTGCCAGCACCCGCTGCCCCGCCTCCCCGAGCAAGAGCTGCACGAAGCGCCGGGCGGCATCGCTCTGCGGGCTGCCGGCCACGACCGCCACGGTCTGCTCGATCGGGTCGTAGAGCGACGCGTCGACCTCCGTCCACTCGACGCCCGATGCTGCCACCACGGACCGGGCGACGATGCCGGCCTCGGCGTTGCCCATCTCGATCATGACCGTCGCCTGCCGGATATTTTCAGCCAGCGTGATTTTGGGCTGCAGCGGATCCCAGAGCGACGCGTGCTCGAGCGCCTGACGGGCCGCGCGGCCATAGGGGGCGTGCGCGGGATTGGCGATGGCGACGAAGTGGATCGCCGGGTCGCGCAGGTCTTCCAGCGATTCCAGCCGCGCTGCGCCCTTGCGCCACGCGAGCACGATGTGGCCGCGTGCATAGGGCGCCACGGTATCGCTCAGTACGTGTCCGCCGGCCTCGAGCCGGCGGATAAAATCCTCGTTCGCGGCCGCGAAGACATCGAACGGCGCCCCGTGCTCGATCTGCTGCGTGAGCGTGCCGGTCGAGGCGAACGCAAACCGCACCGGCTGCCCGGTCTCCCGCTCGAAGAGGGCGCCGATTTCAGGGAAGGCAGCCTGCAGGTCCGACGCCGCGGCGACCGCCAGCGGCTCAGGCTTGGCGGTCCGCGCCGGGCGGGAGCCACAGCCCGCGGCGGCGCCCCAGGCGGCCAGGGCGACGACCAGGCATCGCAGGCGACGCCGCCGGGGCGGAACGGTGGCAAAGGTTGGCACGCGAAGTTTCACCAGGAATGACCTTTTGTTAAGACCTTTAAATTAGTTGCCGACGGGGCACGCGGACAGTCAAAATCTTTAAGAAAGGGCGGCCGGCCCTTTCGCGGTGCGTCCGTCAGCGCGGATTATTGCGGATTATTCAGGTTCATCACGCGGAAGCGTGCGCAACGATTATCTCACGGCGCCGACGAACCACGACCGAGTGTGCCATGGAAGCTTGAAGCGCAAGCGCAGGAACCTACGGGGGGATCTTCTTGGTTTTGTGCAACGTTTGAATTGCTTGACCCCCGGCTACGGCTATAATACGCGACTCTTTCCCGGCTTCCGTCGAAAGGAGCGATTTCATGGCTGAGGAGAAGACGACTTCCCGCGATGTCGGTCTCCGCCATTATCTCCCCTGGCTTCCCCTCTTCCGCGCGTTCAGCATCGCGCTGGATCCAAAGAAGCTGATGCTGGCCGCGCTCGGCCTGCTCATCACCGCGTGCGGCTGGTGGGGGCTCGCGCTCCTGTTCCGCCCCGCCATGACCAGGGACCCACTGGTGAAGGCCGAGGCGACGGACATCGCGCAGTGGCCCTGGCAGTCGGACGATTGGCGGCCGGTCGAGATGTCGCCGGATCCGGCCGCGCAGCGCATCCTCGACCTGGCGCCGAACCTGTCGCCGGCCGAGATCGCGGAGCTCCAGCGCAACGTGGCGGTTTCGCGCGGCGCCGGCGTGCTTCGCCACCTGGCCACGGCACCGGTCGAGACCATCTGGGGGATTCTTACCAACTGGCGGTTCGTGCTGCGGCCCCTCGTGGCATTGGTGCGGCCGTTCCAAAGTATCTTCGCAAGCGATTTCGGGCTGCTGCCCATCCTGTTCGCGTTCCTGTGCGCGCTCTGGGCGGCAATCGTCTGGGCCTTTTTCGGCGGCGCGATCACGCGGATCGCGGCCGTGCAGGTGGCGCGGGAAGAGAAGATCGGCCTGGTCGAATCCCTGCGCTTCGCCGTTTCCAAGTTCCTGTCGTTCCTGGGCGCCCCGATCATCCCGTTGGTGTTCATCGCCTTTTTCACGATCCTCTGCCTGCTGGGCGGGCTGATCAGTCGCATCCCGGGTTTCGGCCCGGTGTTCGCCGGCGCGCTCTGGTTCTTGCCGCTGACCGCCGGGCTCATCATGGCGATCATCCTGGTGGGATGGGCCATCGGCTGGCCGCTCATGTACGCCACGATCAGCGTCGAGGGGAGCGACAGCTTTGACGCGCTGAGCCGCTCCTACGCGTACGCCTTCACGCGCCCCTGGCACTATCTGTTCTACGCCGTCATCGCCTTCGCGTTCGGGTCGCTCTGTGCTTTCGTGGTGATCCTCTTCGCCGACCTGACGGTCTACCTGGCGCGCTGGGCCGTGGAGTGGGGCGGAGCGGACATGACCATCCGACAGCTCATGTATTACGCCCCTCTGGGCATGGACTGGCAAGTTCGCCACGTGATCGACAGCGACGGCGTGCCTAGACTCGTCGAGGCACCGACCGGCGCGGTGGCGGTCGGCGCCTGGCTCGCCGCCTTCTGGCTCCGCCTCCTTTTCTGCCTGGTGGTCGGCTTTGCGTACAGCTACTTCTGGTCCGCGTCGACGATCATCTACTACCTGCTCCGCCGCGACGTGGACAACACCGAGATCCAGGAAGTGTTCCTGGAGGACGAGGGGGAGGAGTTCGACCTGCGCGAGGGGGAGACGTCGGCCAGCGAGCCGGCGGCGGCCCCGGCCGTCGTTGGGTCCGGCTCGGAGCCCCCGCCGCACGAGCCGCCGGCCGGCCCGCCCGCCGAGTAGCGTCAGCAGCCACGCATCGCGCCCGCAGGCTCGCGAACCTTTGGTGATCCCGCAAAGGACGTCGCAGGTCTGCTCGGGTTTGGAAGGACGTCCGAATTCGGTGACGCACCGGATAGGACGCGGAGAGCACCGTGGAGCTTTTTGATCTGCACGGCAAGGTCGCTGTCGTGACCGGCGGAAACGGCGGGATCGGCCTCGGAATCGCGCGCGGGCTGGCCCGCGCGGGCGCCGACATCGCGGTGGTCGGCCGGAACGCGACCAAGACCGAGCAGGCGGTGGAATCGCTCCGCTCGGAGTTCCGCGTCCGCGCGATCGGCCTCCTGCTCGATGTTTCCTCGGAAGCCGACGCCGCCCGGATGGCCGACGAGCTCCGCAAGCAGTTCGGCGGCGCCGACGTGCTGGTCAACAACGCCGGCATCAACATCCGCAACCAGCCGCAGGACTACAAGCTCGACGACTGGCACCGCGTCATCGATTCCAACCTGACGAGTGTCATGCTCTGCTCGAAGGCGGTTCAGCCGCTCATGGCCGAGCGGCGTGCCGGCAAGATCATCAACATCGGCTCCATGACCTCGATCTTCGGCGTCTCGTTTGCGCCGGCGTACGCGGCGAGTAAGGGGGGCGTGGTGCAGCTCACCAAATCGCTGGCGATCGCCTGGGCTCCGCAAAACATCCAGGTGAACTGCATCCTGCCCGGTTGGATCGAGACGGAGCTGACCGAGCGAGCGCGGCACGAGGTGCCCGGCCTGTACGAGCGGGTGCTCGCCCGCACGCCCCAGGCGCGCTGGGGCAAACCCGACGACCTGGCCGGCGCGGCCATCTTCCTGGCCAGCCGGGCGTCCGACTTCATCACCGGCGTTTCCCTGCCGGTGGACGCCGGCTACTCCGTCATGTAGCGCCCCGCCCAACCGCCGTTTGCACGCGGGAAGCGGCGGTCCCTTCACCTGGGCGAGGTCCCTCGCCCCTGGCGGATGAAAACGTGCACGGGATCGGATGCCAGTTCCGTTGCGCTGATACCCCCCTTGTCCCCCCCTTGGCAAGGGGGGGAAGGGGGGGTATCAGCTCCCCGGGTAGGCTGTCGCGGGGTCGGACGCCTTGGTGCGCGACGCGTATCCCCGCCCTGGGCAGGCGAGACAGGTGCTTTCGGGTGGCAGGGTTCGGCTTCAGACAGCGCGGAATCGCTCCGCGGGAGAGGGCGCTGGCACCGCTTCGCGAACCGCGTCCAGGAACGATTGCACGCGTGCCGAGTCGATGGCGGCGTGCCGCTTGCTTCCGGCGCACACCGCACTGCGCACGCCGATGAGATCCGGCGCGAGCGCGCGGATAATGGGAAGGTGCTCGGCGCGGAGCGATCCCGCCAGGGCGACCTCGAGTTCGGCGTCCCGCGCCGCAGCCACGAAACGCTCGAGTTCCGCTCGGGTCATGGCATCGAGCAGGCTGCCGCCGTCTTTGAACGCCGTATCGAGCATCACGGTGTGGCAGGCGGCGTCGCGCGCCGCCGCCACCAGCTCGGCGGGCGAAAGGCCGCCGAACCGGCGATAGTCGGCGTACCCCGCCGCGACCA
>JBGPMX010000335.1:0-6007 GCA_041487215.1 Planctomycetia bacterium
TCGCCCGAGGCCGCTCCGACCCCTCCGTCCACCCCCGAGTGAAAGCTGCGGAGCGTCCATGAGGAGGCTTCTTGTCGCGATTGTCGGCTCGTTCTTGCTCGCGGCGGCGGCCGTGACCGCTTTTTTCGCGACCCGGTTCCCCCCCAAGCCTCCCGCGACCGCCCACCTGCCCGCGACGCCGATCCCGACTCCCACACGCCGCGGCAGCGCCGAACCCCGCGCGCCCAGGCCGTGTCCCATCCGCCTGGAAGACATCACCGATCGACTCGGCATCGACTTCGTGTCCTTCAGCGGCATGACTCCGGACAAGCACTTCCCGACGGCGAACGGCACGGGCGTCGCCCTGCTCGACTACGATCAGGACGGCTGGCTCGATCTCTATTTCGTGAACTCGTGTCGCCTCGATCAGCCGTCCGACGCCCCTCCCAATGCGCTTTACCGCAGCCGCGCTGGAGCTTCGTACGAGCGGGTCGGCGACTCCGTCGGCACGTCGGTCACCGGGTTCACGCAGGGCGTTGCGGTTGCCGACTATAACAACGACGGCTTCCCCGACATCTACCTGCTCCGCTACGGGCCGAACATCCTGCTCGAGAACAACGGCGATGGGACGTTTCGCGACGCGACCGAGTCGTCCGGTCTGGGCGACAAGCGTTGGGGGACCAGCGCGGCGTTCCTGGATTACGACGAGGACGGCACCCTGGATGTGTACGTGGCCCACTACGGCAAGTGGGACATGGACTGGCACAACGATCACTTCTGCGGCCAGGAGCGGCCTCCCGTGCGCATCTACTGCAGCCCGAAGATGCTCGCGCCCGAAGTGCATGCGCTCTACCACGGGCACGGCGATGGACGGTTCAGCGATGTCGCCGCGGAGCTGGGCATCGCGCGCAGCGGCGAACAGGGGGGCCGCGGACAGGGCGTCGTGGCCAGCGATGTCAATAACGACGGCCACATCGATCTCTACGTGGCGAACGACTTGAGCCCCAACTTCCTGTTCATCAACACCGGCCACGGCGGGTTCGAAGACCAGACCGAGATTTCGTGCGCGGCGTATAACGCCGAGGGACAGTCGGAGGCGTCGATGGGCGTCGACGCGGCGGACGTGGACGGCGACGGCCTCCCCGAGCTGTTCGTCACGAACTTTTACCACGAGCACAACACGCTCTACCGCAACCTCAGCAAGCCCGGCAACACGCTCTTCCAGGACGTCAGCCAGTGGACCGGCGTGGCGGCGGGCAGTATGCTCTACGTCGGCTGGGGCACCGGCTTCGAGGATCTCGATGGCGACGGCTGGCTCGATATCTTCGTCACCAATGGCCACGTCGACGACAACCTGGACAAGCTGTCGCGCGACGAGCCGTACGCCCAGCCGCCGGCCGTGTGGCGCAACGCCGGCAAGGGGCAGTTCGAGAAGTTTCTGGAGGAGGCCGGGCCGTACTTCGGCACGAAACACGTCGGCCGCGGCGCCGCCTTCGGAGATCTCGACAACGACGGCCAGGTGGACATCGTCGTGTCGTACAAGGACGAGCGGCCGACCGTGCTGCACAACGAGTCGCGTGCGCACGCGGCCCAGCCCAACGCCTGGACGCAGCTCCGCATGATCGGCACCCGCAGCAACCGCGACGGCATCGGCGTGCGCGTCGAGATCGAGGCGGGGGAGAAGCGGTGGACGCGCGAGATCCGGGGCGGCCGCAGTTACCTTTCGGCACACGATCTCCGGCTCACCATCGGCCTGGGCGACGCGCCGCGCATCGACCGCCTGATCGTGCACTGGCCGTCCGGCCAGGTCAGCCGCCTCGAGAACCTGGACGTGAACCGGCCCTACACGATCCGCGAGCCGGTGGCCGCTCCCCCGGTCGCTTCGCCGTAGCCCCCGCCAAACGGTTCGCTCGACGCGCGGAGTAACACGGAGACACCGCGGCGTCCGGAGAACGGGAGCCATGTTCACACGGCCTGCCAAGCTCCAGCTCGCTCACTTGCCCACGCCGATCGAGGAGTTCGCACGGCTGCGGCCCGGCCTCTGGGTGAAGCGCGACGACTTCAGCGGCTGCGAGCTGTCCGGGAACAAGGTCCGGAAGCTCGAGTATCTGGTCGCGGACGCGATCGCCGAGGGCGCCGACACCCTGGTAACGGCCGGGGACGTGCAGAGCAACCACGCGCGGGCCACCGCGGTCATCGCCGCCCGGCTCGGGCTGGACGCGGTGCTGGTGCTCGAAGGAGACGCGGACCCGGACGCCTGGCGGCGCGGCAACGCGTTTCTCGACCGCCTGGTCGGTGCCCGGATCGACTGGGAGCGCGCCGAAGGGGCGCTGCCGCTCCGGCTCGAGGCGTGGCGCACGCGGCTCATCGGCGAGGGGCGCCGTCCCTACGTGATCCCGGTCGGCGGCTCCAACGAACTGGGTAGCTGGGGCTACATCGATGCGGCCTACGAAACCAAGGCGCAGTGCGATGCGCTCGGGCTCGGAATCGATCGCATCGTCTGCGCGGCGGGTTCCTGCGGCACGCTGGTCGGCCTGCGCATCGGCCTCGCACTCGTCGGCTGGGGCGTGCGGCTCACTGGCATCGCGGTCAGCTCGACGGCTGAGAAAAAGATCGCCTGGGCGCGCGGGCTCGCCGGCCGCGCCATCGCCCGCTACGGGCTCGCGCTCGCTGCGGACGAGCTGAGCTTCGACATCCTGGGCTACGCCGGAGCCGGGTATGCGCGGAGCCGGCCCGAGGAGACCGCCGTGATCACCGACGCGGCGCGACGCGGCGGCCTGCTGCTCGACCCCGTTTACACCGGCAAGGCCTTCTACGGACTGATGGACCTCGCGCGCCAGGGGGTAATCGCGGCCGACGAGCGGGTTCTCTTCTTTCACACCGGCGGCCTGCTCGGGCTGCTCGCCAAGGCCGAAGAGTTCGTGCTGGATGAGTGTAGCAGCGCTACTCCGAAACGCTGAAGCGGGTCTCGGAGAGACCCGGCGACACGGCTGACCCGGCGCGCTCGAATAACTTCCCTGGAGCGACCGCATGAATCAGCAGAAACCGCTCGCCGACCAGGTTGCCTGGGTCACCGGCTCGTCGCGCGGTTTGGGCCGCGTCATGGCGACCGAGTTCTGCCGGCTCGGCGCCCGCGTCGCCGTGCACGGCACGCGCCCCGACTCGCCCCGCTCGTTCGGCGAGGGGGAGTCGATGGAGCAGGTGGCGCGGGATATCGCCGGCGAGGCCGGCGGCGAGTGCGCGGCGGTGTGGGGAGACGTCACCGACGAGGCCGAAGTGCAGCGCATGGCCGCGGAGGTGCGGGCACGGTTCGGCCGCATCGACATCCTGGTCGCGAACGCCGGCGGCGATATCGGCGCCGGCGGGACTGGGGTCGGCCGAGGCGGCCGTCCCAACCCGAACGACGTTGTCCGTGTCTCGGTGGCCGACGCGCGTGCGGTCCTGGAGCGCAATCTGTTCTCGTGCATGCTCTGCTGCCGCGAGGTGGCCCCCGAGATGATGGAACGCAAGCAGGGCCGCATCATCACGGTCGGCTCGATCGCCGGCACACACGGCCGCGACGAGGGTGCGATCTACGCCGTGGCCAAGGCGGGCGTGCACGCGTACACCCGCTGCCTCGCCGTGCAGCTCCGGCCCTACAACGTGTCCGTCAACTGCGTGGCGCCCGGCGGCACCATCACCCAGCGCTTCCTGGCGATCCACCGGATTGATCAGGAGAAGCTCGTCGAGGAGGGGACGCTCGATCGCTACGGGCGACCGCACGAGATCGCATCGGTCGTGGCCTTCCTCGCCTCCGGAGCGGGTCGCTTCGTGAGCGGCCAGGTCATTCGCGTGGACGGCGGCTCGCAGTGCTGGCCCGCGTGAGCGCAGCGAGCGCAACGAACGAGATCCTTCGCTCCGCTCGTACCTCGCTCCGCTCAGGATGACAAGCTGCCACCCGTCGTTCGAAGAACGCGGAGAACCGGTGCACCCGTGCGTTGATCTTCGTGCACCGGCCCGGTTAGACTTGGTGCGGTCGAGATCCCAGCGCATCTTGTCCCCCAGCGTCGGAGGCCCGCTCATGCGAAAAAAGTTGACACGGCGTCGATTCCTCGAGGACGCGCTGTTCGCGGCGGCGGCCGCCGGCACCCTGGGCCTCGCCCGGACCACGCGGGCCGAAGATCGGCCGAGCGGCCGAGCGGCCGGGCCGAACGATGTCATCCGTGTGGCGTGCATCGGCGTGCACGGCCAGGGCATGAACCACGTCAAGACTTACTGCGACCTGAAAGATGCGGTCGTCGCCACCATCTGCGACGCCGACCAGGCGCCGGGCCAGCAGGCAGTCCAGTGGGTGAAGAAAGCGACGGGCAGGGCCCCCAAGTACGAGCAGGATCTCCGCCGCGTTTTGGACGACCCCACGATCGACGCCGTCTCGATCGCCACGCCGAACCACTGGCACGCGCTGGCCGCGATCTGGGCCATGCAGGCCGATAAGGACGTCTACGTCGAAAAGCCGGTGAGCCACAACGTGAGCGAGGGGCGTCGCATCGTGCAGGTCGCGCGCAAGCGCGGCCGCATTTGCCAGACGGGAACGCAATGCCGTTCGAGCCCCGGCGTGCGCGACGCGATCCAGTACCTCCGCGAAGGCAAGCTGGGTGACGTGCACCTGGCGCGCGCCCTTTGCTACAAGCGGCGAGACTCCATCGGCAAGGCGGACGGGGAGCAGCCCGCCCCGAGGACGGTCGATTACAACCTCTGGACCGGTCCTGCCCCGCTCAAGCCGCTGCACCGCAAGCAGTTTCACTACGACTGGCACTGGCAGTGGGACTACGGCAACGGCGACCTGGGCAACCAGGGCATTCATCAGATGGATATCGCGCGCTGGGGGCTGGGCGCCGACTCAATCGCCTCCCGCGTGCTCGGCCTGGGCGGCCGCTTCGGCTATGAGGACGACGGCGAGACCCCAAACACCGAGCTTGTGTTGCTGGATTACGGCAAGAAGCAGCTCATCTTCGAGGTCCGCGGGCTCAAGACCGAGGACCTTCAAGGCGCGAACGTCGGGGTAATCTTCTACGGCAGCGACGGCTACCTGGTGAATCCGAGCTACGACACCGCCACCGCCTTCGATCTCGACGGCAACGTCGTTAAGCAGTTCTCCGGGAGCGACACTTTCCGCAAGCACTTCCGCAACTTCCTGGACGCGGTGCGCAGCAGAAAACACCAGGACCTCCACGCCGATATCGCCGAGGGGCATCTCTCGAGCGCGCTCTGCCACCTGGGCAACATTTCCTATCGCCTCGGGACGCCGCAGCCGTTCGACGCCAAGACCAGGGCGTTTGGCGACGACAAGGAGGCGTACGAGACATTCGGCCGCTTCGAGAAGCACCTGGCCGCGAACGGTATTCCGATGGAGACCAGCCAGTACTTGCTCGGCCGGCAGCTGGTGGTGGATACGAAGCGTGAGATGTTCACGAACGACGACGACGCCAACGCGCTGCTCACGCGCGCGTACCGCGCGCCGTTCGTCGTGCCGGCCGAGGCGTAGCCCTTACCGAGTCGCCCGCCGCGTGGGAAGAGCGGCAGGGGGGAGCGTGGCGAGCGAAGAGAGCGCAACCCTTCGCTCCGCTCCGGATGACCCGACGTCAATCCGGCGCGGTCGTCGCATTCCTGATCCGGCGCGGTCGTCGCGCGCTCGATCCGGATCGCTCGTCGCGCGGACGCCCCCCTTGTCCCCCCCTTCGCAAGGGGGGGAAGGGGGGGTATCAGCAATCCCACCGCGCCCGACAGGGGCATCCCATCGCGCCGGCCACAATGCCACGATGCATTAACCACGATGAATCGAGTACGTTCCGTGATACCCCCCGTACCCCCCCTTCGCAAGGGGGGGACCACCGCGTGACCGCAGTGCCGCGCGCTCCCGAGGTCGATCCGGTGCGATCGTGACATTCCTGATCCGCCGCGATCGTCGCGCGCTCGATCCGGATCGCTCGTCGCGCGGACGCCCCCCTTGTCCCCCCCTTCGCAAGGGGGGGAAGGGGGGGTATCAGCA
>JBGPMX010000336.1:0-6004 GCA_041487215.1 Planctomycetia bacterium
AAGAAAAGCGCGCCGCGCGCTTGGAGCGTGTCGAACACCAGCCGGGCGCCCGAACGCGCGTGCTGCTCCATGGGGGGCCGATCGGTCGGGAGCAACCAGGGCAGATCGGCGCGCAGCGCGAGCGCGATGGGCACCACCCGCGTGATCGTCGTCGAGCTGGGCTGCGCGTCCTCGGCGCGGCGCGGCGGGCAGAGCCGGCCCCAGGTCACCTCGCCCGCGAGCGACAGCTCGTCCAGCCAGCTCGGGTCGTAATCGCTCACCCGCACGGGCAGGACATCCAGCTCCCAGGCGCCCGCCGGGATGTCGTAGCCCTGGAGCTGGGCGATCACGCCGGCGAGTCCGACGCGGGCGTGTACCCGTGCCGCCGGCAACACGCGCTGGTGTTCGACCAGGAAGCGGAGGTAATCCGCCGGCTCGACCGGCTGGATCTGCCGCCGCAGGCCGTCGAGCGTGAGGCGGTGGATGCGCGCGAGCAGCCGGCGTTCGCACCACTCGATTGGAGAGTCCGGTGTGGATGCCCCGCTCTTATCCGGCTCTGGACTCTCGACGCTCGACTCTGGACTTTCCTGGGGGGTGAAGCGGCCGCGCAGGGCGAACCCTTCCCCCTCGAGCGCCTCGAGCGCCGCCTCGACGTTCGGGCGTTCCAGCCCCAGGGCCTCGGCGATCTGCGATGCGGTGAGGGGGCCGCCGCACTCGAGCCGTCCGCGCACCAGCACGCCCCACGCGTCGGCCGCGCTGGGCTCCGTGTCCGTGCGCAGCGACTCCGGCAAGCACACCGGCGGATCGGGCGTGGCACCGGGCAGAGCGGCCTGGACCAGCGGCCAGCGTTCGGCGGCGACCCAGAGCGTGGGGCCGGCGCGGCGCAGCGCGGTGGCCCGTCCGGCGGCGCAGAGCTCGCGGAACCACTCGGCCCACGCTGCGCCTTCGGGCTCGGGCAGCGCGCCCAGCGTGAGCAGCGCGTCGTGCAGCTCGTCGGCGTCGCGCACCAGCGGCCAGGCGTCGGAGCGCACCCGCGCGATGGCGGCCGGGTCGAGCCACGCGAGATCGCGCACGCTCTCCACGTCCAGCGTGCGGCGGGTGGCGACGGCGCGGGCGCGGCGTTCCTCGAGCGGCGCGTCGTCCAGGAACGCGTACGGCTGCGCGTTCAGGATCTGGTAGCTGAACGGCGACGGCTCGCGGGTGTCGCGTGCCACGAGCTCGACCGCGCCGCGCTCGATCGCCTCGAGCACGCCGCGCAGGCCGTCGATGTCCATCGCCTCGTGCAGGCAGTCGTACACCGTCTGATGGACCAGCGGGTGGTCGGGGATCTCGAGGTCCTCGGGGCGGTGCTCGAAGCACGCCGTCTGCGCCGGGAAAACCGCGGTGAGCAGGTCGTCCGAGCGGAAGCGCTGGAGCGGCGGCGGCACCTTTTTCCCGCCGTGCTGCCGCAGCACGGCCAGCGCCCGCGTCACGTTCCAACGCCAGCGGGTCTGGAACATCGGCACGGCCAGCAGCGCCTGCGTGAGCAGGTGCTCGGCGTTATCCGGCCGCAGCATCGCGAACATCTGCTCGATCGGGAAGCTGTGCTGGGGGCCGAGTGAGAGCAGGATGCCGTTGTCGTCGGCCGACGCCTGCAGCTCGAAGTCGAAGCTGCGGCAGAACCGCTTGCGCATGGCCAGGCCCCAGCCGCGGTTGATGCGGCCGCCGAACGGGGCATGGATCACCAGCTGCATGCCGCCCGACTCATCGAAGAACCGCTCGAAGACGACGCGCTGTTGGCTCGGCACGACGCCGATCGCCGCCTTCTGGGCGGCGACGTACTGGGCCGCTTGCTCGGCCGCCCAGTCGCTCACCGCGCACTCATCGCAGAGCCACGCGACGGCGTCGTGGTGTGCGGGCCGCCGCTCGAGCAGGGGAGCGTTGTGGCGCTGGGCTGAGCGCTCGACGCTCGACTCTGGACTCTCGACTTTCTTCTGGCTCTCGACTCTTTGTTCTAGCTCGCGGCGGAGCGTAGAGACCTCCGCGGAAAGCTCGATGGTCCGGGCCGGCGCCTCGCCGAGCCAGAACGGAATGGTCGCCGGCGCGCCCTGCGCGTCCGCGACGATCACCTGCCCGCCGCGCACGTGGATGATGCGCCACGAGGTGTTGCCGAGCAGGAAGACGTCGCCTGCCGAGCTCTCGATGGCGAAGTCTTCGTTGAGCGTGCCGACGTATGTGCCGTCGTCGGTGACGACGCGGTAGTCGGCCATCTCGGGGATGGCCCCCCCGGACGTGACGGCGGCGATCCGCGCGCCGCGGCGCGGACGTAAACGGCGATTCATGATGTCACGGTGCAAGTACGCGCCCCGCCGGTTGCCGCGGCCGATCCCCTCGCTGAGCATTGCAACCACGGCGTCGTAATCGGACCGCTTCAAGTCGCGGTACGGCCAGGCGGCGCGGCAGAGCTCGTAGAGCGCGTCCTCGTCCCACTCTTCGCACGACACGGCGGCGACGATCTGCTGGGCCAGGATGTCGAGCGGGGCACGGGGGATTTCGATGCGGTCGAGCCGCCCCTGTCGCACCGCCCGCACCAGTGCCATGGACTCGAGCAGCTCGTCGCGCGTGAGCGCGAACAGCCGGCCCTTGGGCGTTGCGTGCAGCGAGTGGCCCGAGCGGCCGATGCGCTGGAGAAAGGTCGCGATCGAGCGCGGCGAGCCGATCTGGCAGACCAGGTCGATGAAGCCGATATCGATGCCGAGCTCGAGCGACGCGGTGGCCACAATCGCCCGCAGCTCGCCCGACTTGAGCCGCGATTCCGCCGCCAGGCGCGTCTCGCGCGAAAGGCTGCCGTGATGACTGGCGACGGCGTCCTCGCCCAGCAGTTGGCTGAGCTGGTGGCAGACGCGCTCGGCGAGCCGCCGCGTGTTCACGAAGACGAGCGTGCTGCGATGCGACTGGATCAGCTCGGCCAGCCGCTGATATATCTCGCCCCACTGCTCGTGCGAGCAGACCGCGGAGAGCTCGCTGGGCGGGACTTCGACCCCCAGGTCGAGCTCGCGGACGTGGCCGGTGTCGATGATGCTCGAGCCCATCCCCGGGTGGCCGCCGACCAGGAACCGCGCGATCTCGTCGATCGGCCGCTGCGTGGCCGACAGCCCGATCCGTACGGGGCGAAGCTCGGCGAGCGCCTCGAGCCGCTCGAGCGAGAGGGCCAGGTGCGACCCGCGTTTGTCGCGTGCCACCGCGTGGATCTCGTCGACGATCACGGTGCGCACGGTGCGGAGCATGGCGCGGCCGCGCGGCGAGGTGAGCAGCAGGTAGAGCGATTCGGGGGTCGTGACGATGATGTGCGGCGGGCGGCGGCGCATCGCCTCGCGCTGCGACGGCGGGGTATCGCCGGTGCGGACCTGCACGCGGATCGGCGGCGGCTCGTGCCCCGCGTCGCGGGCCGCGTGCTCGATCTCCGCCAGCGGCGCGACCAGGTTCCGCTCGATGTCATTCGACAGCGCCTTGAGCGGCGAGACGTAGAGCACTTGCGTGGCATCGGTCAGGGAGCCTTCCAGACTCTGGCGCAGCAGGCTGTCGATGGCGGCCAGAAAAGCCGCCAGCGTCTTGCCGGACCCGGTGGGGGCCGCGATGAGCGTGTCACGCCCGGCAAGGATCTCCGGCCAGCCGCGGCGCTGCGGCTCGGTCGGATCGCGAAACCGCTTGTCGAACCAGTTGCGGATCAGCGGGTGAAACGAATCGGGCAGCATGGAAAGGGATCGGTCCCCGAGAGGCCAAGGTTGCCGCGAGCGAACGCTCGATCATCAGACAAAACAATTATTCTACCATCTTCGACCGGCGAGCGGGCGGCGAGCGAGCAGCGCTAGTGCGTAGCTGTTTCCGCCGGGTTGTCATCCTGAGGCTTGGGTAACGTGATCTCCCTGACTCGTGCCGAGATCCTTCGCTGCTCGTTCCTCGCTGGCTCAGGATGACAGATCCTGGGCAGCCCGATGGTGGAGCGCAGAAGCCTACACGGGGGATCCTTCGCTGCTCGTTCCTCGCTGGCTCAGGATGACAGATTCCGGGCAGCCCGGGGGTGGAGCGCAGAAGCCCACACGGGGAATCCTTCGCTCCGCTTGTTCCTCGCTGGCTCAGGATGACAGGCTGACGGTCGTGGGCGGCGCGGGAATGCAGCCGACGAGCGGAAAACAACCCCCGTCACCGAGTGCCCCAACGTGTTAGGATAATCCGCGCGCCACGGTCTAAACCGGGGCGAAGACGAGCTGAGCATGAAACAATCCGCCGGCGTACTGCTGTACCGCCAGACACCCCAGGGGCTCGAGGTGCTCCTGGTCCATCCGTCGGGGAACTACAACCGCAAGGCACCGTGGGGCATCCCGAAGGGGCTGCCGGACGAGGGAGAGACGCTCGAGGCGGCGGCGCGGCGCGAAGCAGGTGAGGAGACGGGGGTTGAACCGGGCCCGCTCACGGAGATCGGCTCCATCGATTACACGAAGAGCCGCAAACGGGTGCACGCCTTCGCCGGACCGGCGCCCGCGGACGCCGCGCCGCGCTGCGCGTCCTGGGAAGTGGATGGCGCCGAGTTCGTCACGCTGGACAAGGCGCGCGCGCTGATGCACCCCGACCAGCGCGTCTTTCTGGATCGGCTGGCGGAGTTGCTGGAGCGATCATGAAACTCGCTGGAAGGTGCGATCCGGCATTCGTCCGATGCAGCCTCGCGGCTGTGCAACGGACCAACCACGAGAGCGCCACGGCATGCTGCTGCGCCTGGCCATCCTGTTTCTGGTCGTGCCGCTCGCCGAGCTGGCGGTGCTGATCTGGGTCGGCCAGTGGATCGGCCTCTGGCAGACGATCGCGCTGGTGCTCGCCATCTCGCTCGTGGGCGCATGGCTCGTGAAACGCGCGGGGGTCCGCGCCTTCGTGCGCATCCAGGAAAGCTTGCAGCAGGGGCGCATCCCCGGCCCGGAGCTGGTCGACGGCCTGCTGGTGCTGGTCGCCGGCGCTCTCTTGCTCACGCCCGGTCTGCTCACGGACGCGCTGGGCTTTCTGCTGCTTACTCCCCCGCTCCGGGTCCTGATGCGGCGCGGGCTGATCCGCTACTTCCGCAAGCGGCTGGTGGTCGTCATGCCCGTGCCGACGCAGGACAACGTGATGGACGCGCCGTGGCGCGAAGTGCGCGAACCGAACAGGAGTGACGGGAGCTCAGAGGACAAAACGGAACAGGTCTAATATTGACTGGCCAGGGTGTTCGGGGGCACCTGCCGGTCTACGCCGATCGACCCGCGCAGCCCCTCCGCTCGCATCAGCCGATCGGTCGCGTCGTACGCTTCGCGCACCCAGTCGGCGATCTTGTCCGGTTCGGGCGCGTACTCCAGTTCGATCGAGACCGCTCCGTCGATGCCCAGTGCCTTGATCTCGCGCAGGTAGGGCGGGAAATCGACCACACCGCGTCCCGGCGGCAGGTCGCCATGCACCTTGCCGTCGCAGTCCGAGATGTGCACGTGGCACGCCCTGCCCTTGAGGGCGCCGAGCGCCTGCGCGGGGGTGCCGGAGAGCAGCATATGCGAGATGTCGATGTTTGCCTTCACCGCTTCCATGCCCACCGCATCGAGAAACCGCAGCATCGCGTCGACGCTGTTTACGAGCGAGAGCTTGAACGGCTCGAGCTCGAGCGCGATCTCCAGGCCCAGGTTCGCGGCGCGCTCGCCGAGCCGCCGCACGTTCTCGACGCCGGTTCTCCACTGCTCGGCGGGCGGGATGACCTGTTGCTCCCAGATGTACTCGCCGAGTACCAGCAGCACGTTCTTCGCCTCGTACTCGTAGGCGAGATCCAGGTAGGTCTTCACGCGATCGCAGTGGAATCGCTGTACGCTCGGGTTGAAATCGACCAGGCCGACCGCGACGCAGGCGATCGAAACGATGGGCAGACCGGCCCGGTCACACTCGCGCTTGATGAGCCGTCGCTCTCGAGCGTCGATGTCCAGCGGATCGGTGAAGATGTCGATCGAGTCGAAGCCGATCTCCCTGGTCATGCGGATGC
>JBGPMX010000337.1:0-5991 GCA_041487215.1 Planctomycetia bacterium
CGAGCGCCTTGAGGCGGTAGTCGAGCGCGGACTCGAACCGGCCCAGCCGCAGGCTGACATCGGCCAGGTTGTTGCTTGCGGCAGCCAGGTTGCGCCGCGCGAGCGCCTGGTCCGGTTCATCGGCCGCGATCCGTTTCAGGAAGTCGTACGATCGCTGGTACTCCTCGAGCGCCTTTTGCGTTGCCCCCAGCTCGAGATAGAGGTCCCCCATCTCCTGGTGGGCGCCGGCCATGCTGCGGTCGGTGAGCGTGGCGGTTGCTTCGCTGGGCAAGACCTTTTGCAAGCCCCCGAGCGCGGTGGCGAGCACGTCGCGGCGGAGATCCTGCATGCCGGGTGTGTCGCGCAGCTTGTCCTTGACCAGCTTGATCAGGGTGCGGTGGCTATCGAGCGCGAGCTCGGCCTGCTGTTGGGCGAGGTCGCGTGCCGCCTCGGCTTCCTGGGTGGCCTGGCGCGCGGCTGCGGCGTTCTGGTCCGCCCGGAGCGCGCTTGCGACGGCGCGGTTTTTTTCTTGGAACGCCCAGACGGCGGCAATACTGGGCAGGATGATCACCGCGGCGGCGAGCGACGCCACGCGCGGGTTGCGGCGGCACCAGCGCCAGAGACGCTCGGGCGGCGAAATCGGCCGGGCGAGAATCGGTTCGCCGGCGCGGTATCGCGCCAGGTCATCGGCCAGGGCGGCGGCGCTGAGGTACCGCTTGGCCGCCTCCTTTTGCAAGCACTTGAGGCAGATCGTTTCGAGATCGCGCGGCAGCTTGGGCTGCAGGCGGGTCGGCGGCAGCGGATCGTCGCGCACCACCTGCATCACGGTGTCCAGGGGGCTCGCCGCCAAAAACGGCGCACGCCCGGTGAGCAGCTCGTAGAGGATGGCGCCGAGTGCGTACACGTCGGCGGCCGGCCCGATCTTGCTGTTCTCGCCCCGCGCCTGCTCGGGGGCCATGTAGCTGGGCGTCCCCATGATCGCCCCGGTCCGGGTCTGGCTCGAGTCCGCCTCGAGCCGCTTCGCCAGGCCGAAGTCGGTGATCTTCGGCACCCCGGCCGCGGTGAGCAGGACGTTGCCTGGTTTGAGATCGCGGTGCACGATGCCGCGCTGGTGCGCGTAATCCATCGCGCGCGCCAGCGTGGCGATCAGCGCGGCCGCCTCCGCGGGGGCGAGCGGCTTGCCGCCGAGCTTCTCCGTGAGCGTCTGGCCGTCCACGAATTCGAGCGAGAAGTAGGGGAGACCGCCCTGGGTCCCGACTTCGTGGATCTGGACGATGTTGGGGTGCTGCAGGCGAGCGACCGCCTCGGCTTCGGCGTGGAACCGCGCGAGCTGCTCGGGAGGGGCGTGCGACCCGGCCAGAACCATCTTGAGGGCGACCAGGCGGTTCAGGCCGATCTGGCGAGCGCGGTACACAATCCCCATGCCGCCCCGGCCAAGCTCGTTGAGGATCTCGTACCCAGCGAGCGAAGGACCTGCCGCCTCGGCCGTGCCGCCAGGTTCGCCAGGGACTGTATAGGTCTCATCAGCTCGGGCCGCGCCGGCCGTCTCCGGCCCGAGCGCGAAATCGCTCGCTGCCTCGCCAACAGTCGCCTGAGCGTCGGGGGGACGCGAGGTGGGCTGCGCAATGCTCGCCGCGTCCGGCGCTTGCGAGGCATCCGCTGTTCCATCGCGGATCGAACCGATCGTTTCGGCGGCAAGGCCGGCACCGGGCCGTCCCGGATCGGCCCGGTACGGGTCGGCGCTGCTGTTGGCAGCAGCGCCCGCCACGGAATCGGCTGCGGTTTTTGGTTCGCTCATGAACGCTCACCCTGCGGGGGTCAGCAGGAAACCCCCACATCGGGACGCGGCGAGCTTCGTACAAGTTATTTTTGCGCGGGCCCTTCGCCGTGAGCCAGGGGCAGCCCAGACTCGCGCCAAACCCGGAACCCACCGTCCATCGAGGCGACGTTGCTGTAGCCCATCTTCTGGAGGCTGTCGGCGGCGAGCGCCGAGCGGAAGCCGCCCCCGCAGTAGAGCACGATCACGTCCGCGGTGCCGGGAATCGCCTGCTCGACGTCCCGTTCCAGGACCCCCTTGCCCAGGTGCACCGCACCTGGCAGGTGGCCGGCGCTCCACTCGCGGTCCTCCCGCACGTCGACCAGGTGGAAGCGGTCGCCGCGGTCGATCTTCGCCTTTACATCGGCCACGGTCAGCTCGCGGATCCGTCCCTTGGTCTCTTCGACCAGTTTCAAAAATCGCGGGGAGTGCTTTGCCACGGGTCACCGGGTTGTTAAGTTGCACGACTCGCACCGAACGGGCACTCGATTGTCTCTCGGGCGTTCGGTCGCGTCAAACGCCGTTGGCAACGACTGCACGGGGCTCGGTTGGTCTGCCCCTTCCACGGGGACGAAGGAATTCGACCCGAGCCGCCAGCCATGAACGAATCAGTCCAGGATGTTCCTGCCGAGCACGACCCTTACGGTGCGCTGCGGCTGCGCAACTTTCGGCTCTACGTGACCGGGAACTGCATCGCCGTGCTGGGACTGCAGATGCAGACGGTGGCGGTGGGCTGGGAGATCTACGAGCGGACCCAATCGAATTTGGCTCTCGGCCTGGTCGGGCTCACCCAGTTCATCCCGACGTTCGCGCTCGCGCTGTCGGCCGGCCAGATCGCCGACCGCATGAACCGCAAGGCGATCGTCATGGCCGCGCTGGCGCTGATCGCGCTGGCGTCGCTCGGGCTGGTTGCGATTTCGGCCTGGCAGGCGGACGTCGGGATGATGTACGGCTGCCTGTTTCTGAGCGGCATGGCGCGGGCGTTTCAGCAGCCCGCCAAGGCGTCGCTGCTGCCGCAGATCGTGCCGCCCGACCGGTTCGCCAACGCGGTGACGTGGAGCACGGGTGGATTCCATCTTGCCTCGGTGCTCGGCCCGGCGGTCGGCGGCCTGATCATTGCGTGGGGCAGGGCGGCCGCCCCGGTGTACCTGCTTGACGCCGTCGCATCGCTGGTGTTCCTCATGCTGCTGGTCGGTGTGCGCGCCCGGCCTTCGGCCGTCCCGACCGGCGCGTTTACGCTGCGCGCTCTGGCGGCTGGCCTCGGCTTTTTGCGGCGCAACCAGGTCATTTTCGGCGCGATCACGCTCGACATGTTCGCCGTTCTGCTCGGTGGGGCCACCACGCTGCTGCCGGTGTACGCCGAGGACATCCTTAGCGTCGGGCCGACGGGCCTGGGGTGCATGCGCACCGCCCCGGCGCTCGGGGCGCTCGGGATGGCGCTGGTCCTGGCGCACCGTCCGCCGTTCGTGCGTGCGGGCACAAAGCTGCTCGCGGCGGTTGCCGGGTTTGGTGTCGCGACCATCCTGTTTGGGCTCTCTCGGTCGTACGCCTTCTCACTCCTCGTGCTGTTTGTTGCCGGAGCGTTGGACAACGTGAGCGTGGTCATCCGGCACACCCTGGTGCAGGTGCTCACGCCCGACGAACTGCGTGGCAGGGTGTCGGCGGTCAACGGCCTCTTCATCGGCGCGTCGAACGAGCTGGGGGGGTTCGAATCCGGGCTGTTCGCCTATCTATTCAGTCCCACCATTTCGGTGGTAGGCGGGGGGGTGGGGACGCTTGCCGTCGTTGCGATCGCGGCGCTGGCCTGGCCGCGTCTCCGCGAGTACGGCACGCCGGGCGGAGTGGATCAGGGGGTTCCGGGACAAGCGCCCGCCCACACTCGAGACCATCGCCCCCTCACCCTGCCCTCTCCCCCGCATGATCCATGAGCGCGGGGGCGAGGGGACCGCCGCCCGGGGGGAAGTGCCGAGATCCTTCGTTACGCTCGTTCCTCGCTTCGCTCAGGATGACAGAGCCGCCGCGCCCGGGTGGATACCTAGACTTCCGAAGTCTTCTGAGTGCCGGTGCGCCCGGGAGTTATGCGCAGAAGCTCACCCGTGAGATCCTTCGCTTGGCTCGTTCCCCGCTTGGCTCAAGATGACAACCTGCCTGTCGCCTGACCCCTGTCTCCTGATTCGTGACCATCACCGATTACTGATCGCCGACCTGGCTCCATGCGTTTGCGGAACACCACCATGTGGTCGCCGTCCGCGTAGAAGTCCTCGAGCACGCACGCCTGTTCGTAGCCGTGCTTCACATAGAAGCGGCGGGTCCGCTCGTAATGCGGCAGCGATGACGTCTCGATCAGCAGCAGGCGGCCGCGGCGGGCGCCGATGTCCGCCTCGGCGTGGCGCAAGAGCGCGCCGCCGATCCCCTTCGCCTGAACCTCGCGTGACACGGCGATCCAGTAAAGGTACCAGGCGCGATCGGTCATGGCGGCCGGCGCGTAATAGGCGAAGCCCGTCACCCGCTCGTCCTGCTCGTACGTCACCGAGACGTGTCCCTCCGCCTGTGCTCGAGCGTGGTAGTCATCGAGCACCTCCCGAAGTGCCTGCATTTCGTGCGGCTTGAAGACCCCGGTGCCCTGGGCGATCGTGATCAGCACGGGGGTGTCGCCCGGCAGCGTGGCTCGGATCATGTCGCTCCCAGCCTTAAACGGTAGTTCGGTACTGGGTCAGTTTGAAGAACGACCCCCCCTTCCCCCCCTTAGCAAGGGGGGAAAGGGGGGGGTATCCAGCCAAACTGGCCCACTACCGGTAGTTCGGCGGTGCCCCGTGCGTGTAAGATACCTTGTGTCGCTCCCCGCCACCGGGAAGGTCGGCCCACCCATGATCGCTCGCTCCCGCGGGATCGCCCTCGGACTCCTGATCCTTGGTCTCGTTGCGTCGCCGCTCGGCGCCGCCGACTCGCCTACGGAATCTTCCGCGCGCGTCGAGTACAACCGCGACGTCCGCCCCATCCTCTCCAACAACTGCTTCAAGTGCCATGGGCCGGACGCCAAGCAGCGGCAGGCCGAGTTGAGGCTGGACCTGCGCGACGAGGCCGTCGTCGCCAAGAAATCGGGCAGGACGCCGATCGTGCCGGGCAAGTCGAGTGACAGCGAGCTGGTGGCGCGTGTTTCGTCGAGCGACCTCGAATACGTGATGCCGCCGCCGTCGAGCGGCAAGAAGCTCACGGCCGCAGAGAAAGCGTTGCTCGCACGCTGGATCGAGCAGGGGGCCGAGTATCAGGCGCACTGGTCCTTCCTCCCGCCCCGGCGGCCGGCATTGCCCCGCGTCGCCGCGGCGCAGTGGCCGCGTAATCCCATCGACGCGTTCATCCTGGCGGCGCTCGAGGCAGACGGGCTGCGTCCCTCGCCCGAGGCGGACACAACGACGCTCATCCGGCGGCTGACCCTGGACCTCACCGGGCTGCCACCAACCCCCGCCGAGATCGACGCGTTTCTCGGCGACGCGAGCCCCGACGCCTACGACAAGCTGGTCGACCGCTTGCTCGACTCGCCGCATTACGGCGAGCGGATGGCGCTCGACTGGCTCGACGCGGCGCGGTTCGCCGACACGCACGGCTACCACATCGACAGCGCCCGCGACATGAGCCGCTGGCGTCGCTGGGTGATCGACGCCTTCCGTCGCAACACGCCGTTCGACCAGTTCACAGTCGAGCAGCTGGCAGGCGATCTGCTGCCGGGCGCGACCGTCGAGCAGAAGATCGCCAGCGGATTCAATCGCAACCACATGATTAACTTCGAGGGAGGGGCCATTCCCGAGGAGTACCACAACGCGTACATCGTCGATCGGGTCAACACGACCAGCACGGTGTGGATGGGCTTGACGCTCGCCTGCTGCCAGTGCCACGACCACAAGTACGACCCGGTGACGCAGAAGGAGTACTACCAGCTGTACGCGTTCTTCCACAACGTCCCCGAAAACGGGCTGGACGGCCGCGCCGGTAACGCGGCGCCGGTTTTGCGCGTGCCGACGCCCGATCAGGAGAAGGAGCTCGAGTCGCTGCGCGGCAAGATCACGGCGAGCGAGGAGACGCTCAAGACGTTCGAGCCGCAGCTGGCCGCCGGGCAGACGGAGTGGGAGGCGCGGGCGCGCACAGAGATCGACCGCTACCCGGTGACGGATGGCCTGCTCGCGCACTACGAGCTGGAC
>JBGPMX010000338.1:0-5987 GCA_041487215.1 Planctomycetia bacterium
CGGCTTCGAGCACTCCTCGATCAAACGTAGCGGCGACCAGCTCGGCCACGCCGAGCAGGTTCTCACGGACCTGGGCGCCGAGCACGGCTTCGAGGTGACGGCGACCAAGGACGGCCGCGTGTTCACCCCGGACAACATCGCCCGCTACGACGTCTTTTTCTTTTACACCACGGGAGATCTTACCACGGAGGGCACGGACAAGAATCCGCCGATGACCGCGGCGGGCAAGCAGGCGTTCCTGGACGCCATCCGGCGCGGCAAGGGGTTCGTCGGGACCCACTCGGCCACCGACACCTTCCACAGCCCCGGTGATCGCTACGATCCGAAGCCGCCGGCCACGCTGGACCCGTACATCGAGATGATCGGCGCCGAGTTCATCAAGCACGGCCAGCAGCAGGCGGCGCGCATGCGGGTAGCGGACCCAAAGTTCCCCAACGTCTCCCAGGTCGGGGACGGGTTTGACATGCTCGAGGAGTGGTACGCCCTGCGCAGCTTCCAGCCGAACCTCCACGTGGTGCTCGTCCAGGAGACAGAGGGAATGAAGGATAAGGTCTACCAGCGTCCTCCCTTCCCGGCCACCTGGGCACGCATGCACGGCGCCGGCCGCGTTTTCTATACCTCCATGGGGCACCGGGAAGACGTCTGGACCAACCCCGCCTTCCAGTCGGTGCTGCTCGGCGGCATGGCCTGGGCGCTGCGCAACACCGACGCGGACGTCACGCCGAACATCGAGAAGGTGACGCCGAAGGCGAGCGACATCCCGGCGGAGGCGTTCGACCCGCCCGCGCCCAAGAAGAACGGCTAATACCCCGGTCACTCTTCGAGCGACCGGTCGTAGGCGGGGTCTTGTAGGACGGTGTGAGCGAGGGAAGTGGTGGACGGGCCCTCGCTTACGCTTCGGGTTACTGGTACGGGTGAGCAATGCGGGTTAGCCCGGGGTTAGCGCCGGCGGTTCACCGCCGGCGTGAAGCCGGCGCCGCGCCCGGCGAAGAGTGCCGCGGCACGGCGCGCTACGAGCCGGCGATGATGCGGTCCATTCGCTTGGCGACGTCCCGCAGGTACGCCTCGTCCCTGCCGCGCAGTTCCGCGGTGAACCAGCCGTCGTAGCCGACCTCGGCGAAGGCGCGCCGCACCTCCGCCCAGTCCACCGCCCCGTCATACAGGTTCGTCCAGCGCCAGGACTCTCCCTCGACCTTGAAATCCTTGATGTGCACCTTCCGAATCCGTTCGCCGAGCGTGCGGATCCAGTCCTGCGGATAGCCGTAGAGTACCACGTTGCCCACGTCGAAGTACGCCTGCAGATGCGGCGTGTTGAACTCGTCCACATACCGAGCGAACTCGAGCGGGCTGAGCAGGAACTTGTTCCAGACCTCTTCGACCGCGATGACGATGCCCAGCTCCTCGGCCACGGGGAGCAGCTCGCGGATCGCCTTCTGGGATCGGACGTAGGCGTCGGCGTAGCGTGTCTTGGCGTCGACCACGGCCGGCACCAGCAGCACGGTCTCGGCGCCCAGGGCCCGCGCGTTCTCGAGCGATGTCTTCATGCCCGCAATGCTCGTACGGACCGTGTCCGCGTCCGAGCTGGACAGCGGGTAGCGCCAGTGGGCCTGGTTCATGATCGAATGCACGCGGAGCCCCGACTTTTCGGACGCGGCCCGGACCGCTTCCACGTCCTTGGGGTCGGCCATCGTGTACGCCTCGACGCCGTCGAAACCGCAGTCGCGCCCGAGCTGAAATCGGTCCGCCATGGGCATGGAACCGGGCAGCATGCCAAACACGACCGCTTTGCGTAGGGTGGGACGGGGTGCATCGTCTGCGCGCGTGGGTGCGGAGGCGGTCAGGGCGGCACCGCCGAGCGCGGCGCCGGCCAGGAAGCCGCGTCGTGAAATGCCGTGTTGCATGCTGATTCCTCGCACTCGCGCCCCGATCCCACGGCGAAGCTGGGCAATGATCGGCCGGCCGGCGGGCGGGGCGGACGGCCATCACCTTACCCAACGCCGCCACGGGTGCAACCGAATTCCGCGTGCCTCGCCCGTTTCTTGTAGAATCTCGTTCATGGCGCCAGGCTGGCCGCGAGGAATCGCCATGGCGTGGATGGAAACGCGCAGCGAAGAGCCGGAACTGCTCGACGGCACCTCCGTCGCCTGGGCCGATCGTCTCGATGCGCTCGGTCAGCTGCCGCTCGTAAACCGGTTCCTCGGTGGCGCGCGCGCGGTGCTGTGCGACCTCGCCGTGATCGCTGCGGATCGGCCGGCGCGCGAGCCGCTGCGCGTGCTGGATGTCGGCTGTGGTTCCGGCGACATCGTGGTCGCCGTGCTGGGCTGGGCCGCGCGCACGGCCCGCCCGTTGCGCTGCGTGGCGCTCGACCGCGACCCGGCGGCTCTGCTGCTCGCGTCCCGCCGCCCGCCCATGGCCCGCGGTGAGGTGCTCGTCGTGCGAGCCGACGCGTTCGAACTCCCTCTCGCCGATCGATCGGTCGACGTGGCGGCCGCCAGCATGATGTGCCACCACTTCGCCGGGGCAGGCCTGGTCCGCGTGGTCGGCGAGCTGGCACGCGTGGCGGACGAAGCGGTGATCATCAACGACCTGCACCGGCACCGCGCCGCATACTGGGGATTCCGCGTGGCGAGCCGCGTGTTTCTGCGCGGCCGCGTGGTGCGCCACGACGGCGAGCTGTCGGTGCGCCGCGGATTCCGGCCGGCCGAGTTGTGGGAGCTCGCCCGCCGGTTCCCGGAATTCCGCTGGACGGTGCGGAGGCGTTTCGCGTTTCGCCTGTGCATGGTCGGACGGCGCGTACGGGACGGTGCAGAACTTTCACGCAGCTCCAGACCCTAAGGGGCGGGAAGAGCAGCCGTGCGAGGGCAAGCGAAGCACAGCGACAGGGTGGGTGACAACATGAACGTGCACGCTGCGACGCTGGCACCCCGCTCGTGCTTCGGGCCCGCGTCTTTCAACACGAGTGCACAAGACCCATGGGATGCGATCGTGGTCGGAGCCGGGCCGGCCGGCTCGTCGCTCGCGATCCGGCTGGCGCGGGCCGGGATGCGCGTGCTGGTGGTCGAACGCGCCGCGTTCCCACGCGACAAGCTGTGCGGCGAGTTCCTGGGCGCCGACTGCTGGCCGCTGCTGGATGAGCTGGGGGTGGCCGACGCCGTGCGCGCCAGCGGCTGCACGACGATCCGTCGCGCGCGGGTATGGGTAGAGCATCGGCTGGCGGCGGACGGCGAGCTGCCCGTGGGAGAGGCGGGGCCGGCGGCCGGGCTCGGCCGCGCCCGCCTGGATCAACTGCTGCTGAACCGAGCCACCCAGCTCGGTGCTGCCGTGCTCAACGGTACCGAGGTCACGGGGCTGCTGCGCCAGGGTGGACGAATCGTCGGGGTCCGCACGCGCACGCCGGGGCGGGCTGCCGCCGCCGGGGAGCAAATCTCCCTGGCGCCGGTGACGATCGCCGCCGACGGCCGCCGCTCGCGCGTGGTGCGCGAGAGCGGACGAACCCGGTGCGAGGCCCGACCCGGCGGCGACCGCGTTTGCGCCGTGAAGCGGCATTACGTCGCCCAAGGACCGGCCGACCCCAAGGACGCCATTGACCTCTACAGCTTTCCGGGCGGGTATGCGGGGACCTGCCGCGTCGCAGGGGAGCTATCCAATCTGTGCAGCCTGCTGCCCATTGCTACCCTGCGGCGGGCGCGCGGGAACATTGACGCCGCGCTCCTCTCGGTGCTCGGGCGCAGCCCGGCTGCCGGCTGGATCGCCGAGGGGAGCGCTGCCGGCGCGTGGCAGACCGTGCCCGACGTCAGCCTTCAGAGGTCGTACCCCGCGTTGCCGGGCGTGCTGTACGTGGGAGATGCGATGGGCACGGTGGACCCGGTCGGGGGGGAAGGCATGGCCATGGCGTTCGAGGGGGCGCGGCTGGCGGTCCGGTTTGTGAAACAAGCAGTGGCCCGCGGCGCCTGCGACACTGCCGTGCAGGACGCCTACCGAGCGGCGTGGTCGCATGGGTTCGGCCCGCGGATCGCACTGTGTCGCCTGTTCGGTCGCGTGCTGGCCAGACCGGGGCTGGTGGGCGGCGTTTCCGCGCTACGCCCGGCGTGGTCCCGCTTCGTGCTGCCCTGGGCGTATCGCGCGACGCGCGGCGGCGCGCGCGCCGGCACCGGTCTGGGGTGATGGCGGGCGAACCGCTCGCCGCGACCCTCTAGGCTTCGTCCGGAGAGGAGACGCTGTGAACCCGTGTATCACCGGGCTGGCCAGTGCCCTGCCTGCCACGCGATTTTCGCAGGACGAGCTCCGGCTCGCCTACCGCGCTATCGCGGATGGTCAGCTTCGACCGCTCAGCCTGCGCATGCTGGACCGTATCTTTGCGCCGGGCAACGGCATCCGCACGCGCTCGATCGCCTGTGCGGAGCCGCGTGCGATCGGCCTGGAAGGACCGGACGAGTTGCACGCCCGCTTCTGTCGCCACGCCGTGCAGCTCGGCACCGAGGCGCTCCGCGGGGCGCTCGAGCGGGCCGGGGTAGAGGCTCGTGAGCTGGCCGCGCTCATCGCCTGCACCTGCACGGGATATCTCTGCCCCGGCCTGACCTCGTACCTGGCCGAGAACCTGGGGCTGCGCGAAGATTTCCAGGCGTTCGATCTCGTGGGCATGGGTTGTGGGGCGAGCGTGCCGGCGCTGCGCCTCGCGCAGCAAATCGCGCGGGGCATGCCGGGCGGCGCCGTAGCGGTCGTGTCCGCCGAGATCTGCTCGGCGACCGCGTACTTCGCCGACGATCCGGAGCTGATCGTCTCCAATTGCATCTTCGCCGACGGGGCGGCGGCGGCCGTCGTGGCGCAGGGAGAAGGGGCGCCGGATCATGGCCGGCCGCTCATCGAGCTGATCGACTTTGAATCCACGCTCTGCCCCGAGCACCGCGAAAAACTTCGGTTCCGGCAGTCTGGCGGGCGGCTGCGCAACTGCCTCGCGCGTAGCGTGCCCGGCATCGCGGCCGAGATGGCGGAGCGTACGCTGGGGCGGCTACTGGCACGGCGCGGGCTGGATCGTCGCGACATCGCGTTCTGGGCCGTGCATCCGGGTGGCAAGAAGGTGCTCGAGTGCTTCGCCGAGCGGCTGGGGCTCGCCGCGCGCGAGCTCGAGGACTCCTACGACGTGCTGGCCCGTTGTGGGAACATGTCCTCACCGTCGGTCCTGTTCGTACTGGAATCGATCATCGCGCGGCGTGACCACGCTGCGGGGGCGCTGGGAATCTGTGCGGCGTTCGGAGCCGGCCTGTCGTGCCACCTGGCCCTGGTGCGCACGGCCGGCGGAAGCCGGCCGGGCCGCGGCGCGTCAGGCAAATAGGAGGTTGGGTCGCATGCAATGCCCCGCGGAGCGTCGCTCGGGTTGGGTCGGAGCCCCCAGGCGGTTCTGGCTCCACCTGCGGCTGCCGTTCAACTACGTGCTCTCCCCGCTTTTTGTCTGGGGCGCCGTGGTGGGCGGCGCCACTCCCGGCTGGCGCTTCGCGCTCGGCTTCGTGTCGTTTCACCTTTTTCTCTACGGCGGCACGAACATGTTCAATTCGTACTATGACCAGGACGAAGGGCCGATCGGCGGGCTGGAACAGCCTCCGCCGGTGGATCGTGGCCTGCTGCTGGGATCGCTGGCCCTGAAGGCGGCGGGCCTTGTCCTCGCCCTGGGGGTCGGCGCGGCCTTCACGCTTTGCTACGCGCTGTTTCTCGCGTACTCCGTGTCCTACTCGCACCCCGCGATCCGCATCAAGCGCAGGCCGCTCGCGAGCGCCGTGACGGTGTTCTTTGGGCAGGGGGTGGTGGGATATACAGCGGGATGGCTGGCGAGCGGTGCGTCGCTGCGATCGCTCGCCGAGCTCGCCGCGCTCGCCGGTGCGCTGGGCGGAGCGTTGATCGTGGTGGCGCTCTACCCGCTTACCCAAGTGTATCAGCTGCGCGAGGATCGTCGACGCGGAGATCTCACGCTCGCCCGCTGGCTCGGCATCACG
>JBGPMX010000339.1:0-5958 GCA_041487215.1 Planctomycetia bacterium
GGCAACGACGACGCGATCGGCCCCGACAGCTACTTCCGCTTCACCGCGCCGGAAGACAAGGAATACGCGCTGAGCCTGACCGACCACCTGGGCAAAGGGGGCCCGAATTACGCGTATCGTATCGAGTTCACGCCGGTCCAGCCTCGCGTCACGCTCAGCATCCCCAAGGTCGCGCTGTTCTCGCAGGAGCGCCAGACGATCGTCGTGCCGCGCGGCAACCGCTACGCCACGCTGGTCAACGCCGCACGCGCCGACTTCGGCGGCGAGCTGGTGATGGCCGCCGAGGGGCTGGCGCCGGGCGTCACCATGAGCGCTGAGAATATGGCGGCCAACCTGGACGTCGTCCCGGTGCTGTTCGAGGCCGCGGCGGACGCACCGGTCGCCGGCTCGCTCGCCAACCTGCTCGCGCGCCACGCCGACCCGGCCCAGAAGATCGCCGCCGGATTCAACCAGGTCGTCGAGCTGTCGACCGGTCCCCCTGGCCAGTCGGTCTTCTGGCATCACGACGTGGACCGGGTCGCCGTCGCCGTGGCCCAGGAGGTTCCCTTCGCGATCCGCATCATCGAGCCCAAGGTGCCGCTCGTCCAGAACGGGGCCATGAACCTCAAGGTCGTTGCCGAACGCAAGCCGGACTACAAGGCGCCGATCACGCTGCAGATGCTCTTCAATCCGCCCGGCGTCGGATCGGCCAGCTCGGTCACCATCCCCGAAGGACAGACCGAGGCGCTCTACCCGCTGAACGCCAACGGCGGCGCGCAGGTGCGCAAATGGAAGATCGCGGTGATCGGCCAGGCGACCGTCGGCAACGGGCCGGTCTGGGTGTCGTCGCAGCTCGCGACGCTCGAGATCGCTCCCCCGTTCCTTGCCTTCGCGATGGAAAAGGGAGCGGTGGAACAGGGCAAGCAGACCGAGCTCTTCTGCAAGGTGCAGCAGAGCACGCCGTTCGAAGGGCCCGCGAAGGTGCGGCTCGTCGGGTTGCCGAACAAGGTTACTGCCCCCGAGCTCGACATCACCAAGGACACCAAAGAGTTCGCCTTCTCCGTGGCCACGGAAAAAGACAGTCCGCCGGGCCAGCACAAGAATATTTTCTGCCAGCTGGTGATCACGCAGAACGGTGAGCCGGTGCTGCACAACGTCGGTGGCACCGAGCTCCGCGTCGATGTGCCGCTGCCGCCCAAAGCGAACGAGCCGCCCAAGCCGGCGGCGGCCGCACCCGTGGTGGAGAAGAAGCCGGACACGCCGCCGCCCCCCATGGAGAAGCGCCTGACCCGGCTGGAAAAACTCCGCCTCGAACAGGAAGAACGCGCGAAGGCGGCGAACACCGCCGATGCGCCCAAGCCAGCCGGCGCCGCAAAGTGAGGTGGTTCGGAGCAGCGACGGTCGTAGCTCGACCCCTCACCCCGACCCCTCTCCCCACGCTCGCCGCGCTGAGAACTGGGGCGGCGAGCGTGGGGCGAGGGGAGATTGGTGTTCGCCATTGAAAGCTGAAGCGCAAGCGAAGGGAGCCCATCGATCGGCGGAGATGCTGATGGGCGGTGCCCACGATCTATCCGCCGCGAGGGCGTAACGATGACGAGGAGCTCCTTTTTTGTCCTGGCCCTGTGCCTGTGTTCGTTCGGCGCGCTGGCGCACGGCGATGAGCCGGCGCTGGCGAAAGTCGAGGTATCGCCGGCCGACATCCACCTCAACACCATCCGCGATCGGCAGTCGTTCGTTGTGCAGGCAACGTATGCCGACGGCATCACGCGCGACGTCACCGCGGAAGCCAAGTTGGCTCTCGCCAACCCGGCCCTCGCGCGGCTGGAGCGGAACGTGCTCTATCCGGCGGCCGACGGCGCCACCGAGCTGGCCGTCGAGTTCGGCGGCCAGACAGTCAAGGTTCCGATCGATGTCCGGGACGCCCACGCGGACCGGCCCATCAGTTTCCGGCTCGATCTGATGCCGGTCTTCACCAAGGCCGGCTGCAACGTCGGGGGCTGCCACGGCGCGGCACGCGGCAAGGACGGCTTCCGCCTCTCGCTGTTCGGCTACGACCCAGACGGCGACTACCACCGCCTGACGCGCGAGATCAGCGGCCGGCGCATCAACCTGGCCGTGCCGGACGACAGCCTGATCCTGGACAAGGGGGCGGGGCGAGTGCCCCACACCGGCGGCACGCGCTTCACGCAGGACAGCGAGCTGTACCAGACGGTGATCCGCTGGCTGGATGCAGGCGCGCCGGCTGACGCCGCCGACGTGGCCAGGCCGATCGCGCTGGAGCTCTATCCGAAAAGCGGCGTGCTCGACGGCGAGGGCGCCTCGCAGCAGATGACCGTGCGCGCCAAATACTCGGACGGCACGGACCGCGACGTCACGCCGCTCGCGTACTTCATGACCAGCAACGAGACCTCGGCGACCGTCACTGCGGAGGGGAAAATCGTTGCCGGGGCGCGCGGCGAGGCGTTCATCATGGCCCGCTTCGCGACGTTCACGGTCGGATCGCAGTTCATCGTGCTCCCCAAGGGGCTGCGGTTCGCCTTCCCGCAGGTGCCCGAGAACAACTACATCGACACACTCGTGAACGCGAAGCTCAAGAAGCTGCGCATCGCCCCGTCCGAGCTCGCGAGCGACGAGGTCTTCCTGCGCCGGGCCACCCTGGACATCTGCGGCGTGCTGCCCAGCGTCGACGAGTACCAGCGCTTCATGAGCGCGACGGCGCCCAACAAGCGGGAGCAGCTGGTCGACGAGCTCCTGGGCCGCAAGGAGTTCGTCGAGCTCTGGGTCATGAAGTGGGCCGAGCTGCTCCAGATCCGCTCGTCGAACCAGGTCAGCTACAAGTCGATGCTGCTCTATTACAACTGGCTGCAAGACAAGCTGGCCCGCAACGTGCCCATGGACCAGATGGTGCAGGAGCTGCTCGGGTCGCGCGGCGGCACGTTCAAGAACCCCGCGACCAATTACTACCAGAACGAACCCGACACGCTGAAGGTCGCCGAGAACGTCGCGCAGGTTTTCATGGGCATGCGCGTCCAGTGCGCGCAGTGCCACAACCACCCGTTCGATCGCTGGACCCAGGACGACTACTACGGCTTCGCCGCGTTCTTTTCGCAGATCGGTCGTAAGGCGGCCGAGGACCCGCGCGAGACCATCGTCTTCAACTCGGGCGGCGGCGAGGTGGCGCACCCGGTCGGTGGCCGCGTCATGAAACCCAAGTTCCTGGGCGGCGCCGAGCCGGACGTGGCGGCCAAGGACCGCCGCGAGGTGCTGGCCAAGTGGCTGGCGTCCCCCGACAACCCCTACTTCGCCACCAACCTGGCCAACATCGTCTGGGCGCACTTCTTCGGTATGGGGATCATCCACGAGGTCGATGACGTGCGCGTGAGCAACCCGGCCTCCAATCCCGAGCTGCTCCAGGAGCTGGGCAAGCGGTTCACCGAATACAAGTACGACTTCAAGAAGCTGGTGCGCGACATCTGCACGTCACGCACGTATCAGCTGGCCACCCAGCCGAACGCATCGAACGAGGGGGACACGCGCAACTTCGCGCACGCGTCGGTGCGCCGCATCCGCGCCGAGGTGCTGCTGGACTGCATCACGCAGGTGACTGAAACCAAGAACAAGTTCCCCGGTCTGCCGCTCGGCGCCCGAGCCGTGCAGATCGCCGACGGCGGCTCCACCAACTACTTCCTGACTACCTTCGGCCGCGCCACGCGCGAGACGGTCTGCTCGTGCGAGGTCAAGATGGAGCCGACGCTGTCGCAATCGCTTCACCTGATCAACGGCGACGCCACCTCGCAGCGCATCCAGGCCGGCGGGCTGATCACGCGGCGGCTCGCCGAGAAGAAGGCCCCGCAGGAGATCGTCGAGGAGCTGTACATCCGGACGCTCGGCCGCAAGCCGGTGCTGCACGAGCGCACGGCGCTCGAGGCGGTGCTCGGCGCCGAGCCGGACAAACAGAAGGTGCTCGAGGACGTGTTCTGGGCCCTGCTGAACTCGCGTGAGTCCATCTTCAACCACTGAGCTCTCTGTGATGGCCTCGAACCACCGCATGTTTAGTTTAACCGGCAGGCCAGCGGCGTCCGCGCGGGACGCCGCGAGGCCATCGCTCCTCTTGGTCCCCTCGCCCCACGCTCGCTCCTCTCATGGATCCCAGGAGCGAGCGTGGGGAGAGGGGTTCGGGGTGAGGGGTGCGCGAGTTTGCGTTACCGGCGGGGCGCCTGCCGCCGCGATCTTCAGCGTTCTTTGGTTTGCCTTGGCCGTCCACGCCGAGGACAAGAAACCCGACACGCCCAAGATCACCTACGACGAGCAGGTCGTGGCGATCTTCCGCGACAAGTGCTTCGGCTGCCACAACCCCGACAAGAAGAGCGGGGGCTTGATCCTCACCAACTACACGACGCTGATGGCCGGCGGGGGATCCGGCGAGGTGATCGAGCCGGGCGATGCGAACGCGAGCACGCTCTACCTGCTCGTGACGCACCGCCAGGAGCCGCATATGCCGCCCAAGTCGGAGATGCTCCCCAAGGAGAGCCTGGAGACGATCCGCCAGTGGATCGCCGGCGGGGCGCTCGAGAACTCGGGGAGCAAGGCGCGGGTGTCGAACAAGCCGAAGCTGGACATCACGCTCAAGGCGGCGCCGACGACCCGCCCCGACGGTCCGCCGCCGATGCCGCAGAGCATGAGCCTCGAACCAGTCCTGCGCACCCGGCGCGCCGATGCCATCAGCGCGCTGGCCGCAAGCCCCTGGGCGCCGCTCGTCGCGGTCGCCGGCCAGCGCCAGGTCCTGCTGTACCACTCGGACACTCTCGAGCCGCTCGGCGTCCTGCCCTTCCCGGAGGGCGTGCCGCGCACGCTGCGGTTCAGCCGCAACGGGGCGCTCGTGCTCGCGGCCGGCGGCCGCGGCGCGAAATCCGGGCGCGCCGTCGTCTGGAGCGTCACGACCGGCGAACGCGTCATCGAAGCCGGCGACGAATTCGACAGCGTGCTGGCGGCCGACATCAGCGCCGACCAGACCCAGGTGGCGCTGGGTGGTCCGAGCAAGGCGGTGCGCATCTTCTCGACCCGCGACGGCCAGCTTCTCTTTGACATCAAGAAGCACACCGACTGGGTGACGGCCCTCGAGTACAGCCCGGACGGCGTGCTGCTCGCCACCGGCGACCGCAACGGCGGGCTGTTCGTCTGGGAATCGTACACCGGACGCGAATTCTTCAGTTTGCGCGGGCACACCGCCGCAATCACCAGCCTGAGCTGGCGCGCCGACTCGAACATTCTGGCGTCGGCCAGCGAGGACGGCACGATCCGCCTCTGGGAAATGGAGAACGGCAACCAGGTCAAGAACTGGGGCGCGCACGGTGGGGGCGTCGAGTCGATCCATTTCGCGCGCGACGGGCGGATCGCGTCGTGCGGCCGGGACCGCATCGCCAAGGTGTGGGACCAGAACGGGGCCCAGCAGCGCGCGTTCGAGGCCATGCCGGAGTTGGCGCTGCGCGTGGCGTTCAGCCACGACGCGAGCCGCGTGATTTGCGGCGACTGGACCGGGCAGGTCCGCGTCTGGTCGGCGGCCGACGGCAAGCCGCTGGGCGACCTGCTCGCCAACCCGCCGACGCTCGCCGAGCGGCTCGACGCGGCCCAGAAGGAACTGGCGGCGCGCAAGGCGGCATACGATCCGCTGGCAGCCGCGGCGGCGGCAGCGCAGGCGGCGGCGGCCAAAGCGGCTGCCGACCTGGCTGCCGCTCAGAAGAGCGTCGCCGATACTGCGGCCGCGGCCAAGGCAGCCGCCGACGCGGCGGCGAAGGCGAAAGACGCGTCGGACAAGGCGGCAGCCGCCGCAACCGCGGCCCAGGCCGATGCCGCCGCCAAGGACCAGGCCGCCAAGACCGCGGCGCAGGCGGCTGCCCAGGCGAAGCAGGCTGCCGATCAGGCCGCGGGCAACCAAGAGCTCGCGGACAAGGCGGCGGCGGCCAAGCAAGCGGCCGACAA
>JBGPMX010000340.1:0-5942 GCA_041487215.1 Planctomycetia bacterium
AGCACGAAGCCGCCGAGCGGCACGCGCGATGAGCCGGCCTTCTCGCGGGCCGTCGCCCGGCCCTCAGGAACCCTCATGAACGAAAGCGCAGCTCCTCGATCCCGCCCCATGCCGCTCGCCCTGCTGCTCGGCGCCATCTCGTTCGCGACGGTCGCCTTTCTGCTCTGCGTTTTCCGGCTGCTCAGCTTCTTCATCATGCCGTCTCTCTTCTTCGACCTGCTCTTCATCGGCTTCCCGATCGGCGCCTACCTGGGGGCGCGCTACTTCCGGATCACGCCCGGCGATTTTGCTCGCTCGCTCCTGCTGCTGCACGCGATCATGCTGGTCTCCATCCTCTTGTGCCTGCTCTGCAAGCAGGCCGACTACCTGCGCGCGACGTTCTATGATTTGAAGACCCGCACACTGCTCGTGCAGATGGCGGTGTTCTCGCTCATGTTCCTGCCGTTCTTCTGTGCCTACGGCCTGAGCGAGTACCTGGGCTACCAGGTCGGGCGGACCGTGCTGCGCCGCCGCATGCGGGGCGCGTACGCGGCGTACCTTTTCGGCGCGGCCGCGGCGTACGTCGCGGTCCACGTGGGGCTGAGCTGGATCGGCGTCGCCCGCGTCATGCTGCTGTCGGTCGCCATGGTGCTGGCGGCGGCGATCAGCCTGCTGCGCCGGCCGCTCTGGCTCGCGGAGCTCGCGGGGCTCGTGGCGCTGGCGTGCTGGCCGGGGTTGGAGGCGCGCTTCCTCGATCTCTACAAGGGGGTCTACGGGGGCTACCGGAGCGGATCGATCACTTCGACCAAGGGGCTGACGACCAGAACCGAGGAGGATCCGGAGCGCCCGGGAGTCATCGTTCCCGAGTGGTCGCAGATCTACCAGCGCTGGGGCCGCTACGCGCTGTGCGAGATCGTCGCATCGCGCCACGGCAACCACCTGGCCGGCTTCTACAACGACGTCTTCCAGTGGTCGTACACACGCCCCGTCGGAATCCCCTACGCGACGCTGGACGCGCTGCCGTTCATGCTGGTGCCGGAGGGCGGCCGCGTCGTGATCATCGGCTCGGGGGGGGGCAGGCAGGTGCGCTGGGCCGAGCAGTTCGGGCGGCTGCGCGAGATCGTCGCGGTGGACCTGGAGAGCGAGGTGTTTCAGATCACGCGCGCGCGGTTTCCTGACAAGTTCGACCGCGTATACGAACAGCCGACCGTGACCCCAGTGCGTTCCGAGGGGCGCACGTACCTCACGCACGCCGCGGGAAGCTTCGACCTGATCTTCATGCCCAGCGTCGGCGGCTACGCGCAGATGATGCTCGAGCCGGGCAACATGATCCGCACCTATGACGCGTACCGGCTCATGCGCGAGCGGCTCACGCCGCGCGGCGTGCTGGCCGTCTGGTACCCCAAGGGGCTCGATCCCCATGGCATCCTGACCCGCCAGTACATCGACACCTTCCGCATGCTCGGCCTCCACGCTAACTGGTACGAGAACGTGGGCGAAGTCCTCATCATCAGCTCTCCCGTGCGCGAGCAATCGTTCCTGCCCGAGCCGCTGGTGCTCGCCTTCTTCAGCGGCCAGTCCGGGCCGTTCTTCCAGAAATCCCCGGACCAGCAGGTGCCGCGGCGCATCGTCTACGCGGGGGACCCCGGGTTCACGCCAATCACCGACGAGAAGCCCTTCCTGGCGGGCAACGTGCGGCACATCTTCACGCTCCAGCAGGTGGGCTGGATCTTCGGCGCCCTGGCGGCTGGCTTTCTGGTGCTCGCCGTTGTGCTCGCGTTCCTGTTGCGCCGGGGGGGCGATCCGCGCATCCCGGGAGTACCGTACCCGCTGCTCGTGGTGATGAGCCTGCTGGTCGGGGCCAACTTCCTGGTCATGGAGCATGCTCTGGTCATCGCGCTGTTTCGCCAGCTCTACGTCTTCTACGACGCGGTTATTTTGGGTGCGATCGGGTACCTGGTCCTGACCGGCCTGGGCAGCATGCTGGTCGGTGCGCGGTTCCGCACGGCGGCGTACGGACTGTTCGTCGTCTCCTGCCTGGCGTTTCCATGGGTCGCGGAGCACGCGTCGGCCTGGTACGCGGTGCTGGCAATGAGCCCGGCCGCCTTCGTGCTGGGGAGCTTCTTCCCGGCGTTGTTCGAGGCGGCCGAGCGGAACCCTCTGACGGTCTTCGCGATGGATGCGCTGGGCGCGGCGATCGGCGCGCTCTGCGCCTTCTTCGTTCCGATTGTCTTCGGCCTGAGCCGGCTGCTCTGGATCGCCACCGGGCTCGGCCTGTGCACGCTACTGGGCGTCGTCATCGTGCTCTGGCTTCAGGCGCGGGCGGCACGAGCCGGCGTGAGCGAGTGCGAGCCGGCGGCGGTGGCCGAGGCGAGCGCCTGAGCGAAGTAGGTCTGCAGAATTCGCCCGGCGAGCGGCCGGCGTGAGCCGGCTGATGATCTGGGGGCCTGACTCAGGATGACAACCGGCCACTCACTGTGCCCTGTCCTGCGCATGATCCATGAACGCGGGGGCGAAGGGACCGAGCGGGCGCTGCCGGTCGCGGGGGAGGCCGAGCGGCACTTCAGCGCGTCTCGTCGGGCTCGTCCGCCGTGCGCACCCGCTCGTAGAAGTGGAACACCTCACACGGAAGGAACGACCATGCGTACGGCAGTGGGCCCCACGCCGCCGCGTAGTAGCCGGCGCCCGCCTGGTAGTGCATGAGGCGGATCGGGATGCGTTGCGGAAACGGACGGTCGTAGGCGCGGCGCAGCTCGTGCGCCAGCTCGGGGGGAAGCCGGGCCGGTTTCGCCGCTTCTTCGGGGATGACCAGGAGGCCGCCATGCGGCGGAGGATCGCCATCCAGCACGTAGCGCGGCAGCCCCTCGCGCTCCGTGTAGTACGACCAGCCCCAGTAGCCGTAGCACCACACCCGGCCGGTAGCTGCGGGGCCGATGGCGGCCAGCTCGCGGGCGAAGCGAGGGTACACCAGGGCCCATTCGTAGTCGGCCGCGGCGACGGCGAGTCCCAGCGCGGTATTCACCACGACAGCACCCCAGCAGGCGACCGAGCAGGCGCGCGCGCCCACACCGCCGCGCCGCAGCAGCAGGACCCAGGCGGGCAGCGCGGCTTCGACGACGCGCCGCATGGCGAGGAACGGCGCCCCGAAGCTGCCGATCACCAGGGCGGACCAGAACCAGCCGCTCAGGAACAGCTCGTCGCGTGCGCCGGGTGTCTCGCTCCGGGCCGCGAGGATCGGCGCGGCGAGAGACCAGGCGCCCAGGGCGATGCCCGTGGCGGCCAGCGCGCCCCACCAACCCAGGTTGATCGGCGTGAGCTCGGGGGGCTCCGCCGTGACGCGGCGCAGCGGCGGGCTGAGCACGGCGACCGTGAGCGCGGCCGCGATGGATCCGCCCAGGATGACGCGGCGGGCGCGGCCGCGAGCCGCCAGCACGACCCACGCCCCCGGCATGGCGCCCCCCAGGAACACCGCCGCGGACAAGAGCCGGCTCGCGAGTGACCGCGCCGCGGGGAGCGACACCCCGCTCGCAAACAGCACCCGCGGGTGCGCTGATCCGTACGCGGCGGCGCTCAGCGCGCCCCAGAGCACCAAGACCACGGCGGGAATCGCCAGCGCCACCCAGTGCCGCGCGCGGCCGCGCAGCAGCAGGTAAAGCGCCCACACGGGCACGTAAACCAGCGCCGCATACTTCGTCAGCAGCGCCGCGGCAAGCGCGATCCCGGCCGCCGTGAGCGTGCCCATCCGATCCCGGTCCGTCCCCTCGATCACCAGCGCGGTCCCGACCAGCGCCAGCGCCATGGTCGGCACGTCGAGCATCGCGTTCTGGCCGGGCAGGTAACCGGGACCGAGCAGCCAGAGCACGGCGAGCTGCGGCGGGCAGTCGAAGCGACGTCCGATGCGGACCAGGGCCCAGGCGGTGGCGGCCACCAGCGGGATGGTTGCCGCGTGCAGAACGACGGCCGAGCAAGGCAAGACCAGCAGCACCAGCGCCTGGAAGTAGTACTTGAGCGGCGGGTGATAATTCCGGAACGCCGGCGCCGGCCCTTCGTCCCAGTCCAGCAGGAACCCGTAGGGATCGCCCGGTTCGCGGAGTACCTGCCGGGCGTAGGCGAGGTCGGCGGGGTCGTCGATGTGCAGCGGCTTGCCCAGGAAGGGGAGGGTCGCGATCAGCACGGCGGCCACGGCCCAGCCCGCGCGGGCCCAGTCTCGTTCCGGCTGCGCTGGCAACACGAAATCGTTGTCCTCAGGGGGCCGCCGCGTCGGCCGCCGGGCGCGCGGCGAGCACCTGCGGCCCTTCCCCCTCGGTGATCCGCAGGCGCTGGTCGGCTGCGATGCTACTCAGTTCCTGGACCAGCCCGGAAGGCCAGCGAATGGTGAGCCGGTCCACCCGCGTGGCGTCGCCGAGCCCGAGGTGGACCTCGCAGGGCTGCTGCGACGCGTAGGTGTTCACGGGATACATCTCGCGCACGATGCGTTGATCTCCCACGATCGCGGTGACGCGTGCGCCGATCCCCTGGGCATTGCTCTGCCGCCCGCGCAGCGTGATGCGCAGGAAGTGCCGGCGCGGGAATTGGTTGAGGTAGATGAGCAGCGGCCCCCCGCCCGCCTGACGCACGATCAGGTCCTCCATGCCGTCTCCGTTCAGGTCCGCTCCGAACGCAGAGCGGCCGTCGCCGTCGCTGTCCGTGCCGGTCAGGAACGAGATGTCGGCGAAACGCCCGCCGCCCAGGTTCAAAAAGCCGCGGTTCCGCTCGTACGCGCTCAGGTTCTTCTCGTGCGCCACGATTTGCCAGGGGTTGTTCACCCAGAACTGGCCCGCCTCCTCATCGACGGGCCCCATGGCCGGCACGGTCGCCTTGCGATCGAAGGGCTGCGCCACGGCAGCCTGCCAGATACACGGTCAGCCGTCCGGCTCCTTGCGCGAGAAGCTGGCGAAGCCGGCCGTCGAGTAGATGTCGAGCAATCCGTCGCCGTCGAGATCGATCAGTGCGGGACCGTAGGCCCAGCCGACCTGCGCGATCGAGCTGTTGCCGGCCGGATCGAAGCGCAGGCCGCCGCGGTTACCCAGCAGGGTGTTGCCCGACACGAAGCCGTGCATCTTCTCCATGAGCGCGGGCGGGTAGGCGTCGCGCGGCACGTTGGCGATGATGCGCAGGCCGGCCTTGGAGAACATGTTCGCGAGGTACAGGTCGATGCGTCCCGTTCCGAGCACGTCGCCGGCGGCGACGCCCATGGTAAATCCGTCGAAATCCGGCCCCACGTGGTGTTCGCTGAAGCTGCCGTTGTGCTCGTTGCGCAGCAGCAGGTTTGGGCCGAGCTCGTTGATGACGTACAGGTCCGGCCAGCCGTCGTCGTCGGCGTCGAGCCAGACGGATGTGAACGTGGAGCGTTCGCCGGCCGCGGCGCCCGCCGCCTCGGTCACGTCCTCGAAGCGGAAGTCCCCGCGGTTGCGCCAGAGCACGTTCGGTGCGCCGCTGTGGTCGTCGACCCAGGACGTTCGCCCGGTCGCCCGGTGCGGAGCGCCGGCCGCGTTGGACACGTAGATGTCCAAAAGACCGTCGCCGTCGTAATCGGCGACCGACAGGCCGGACGCGCGGGAGTCCAGCGGCAGGTAGCCGCGTCGCAGGAAGCGGCCGTTGCGGTTCTCGAGGACGGCCGAACCGAGCACGAGATCCTCATCGCCGTCGTTGTCCAGGTCCGCGAACAGTGCCAGGCCGGACGTCGGCCGCTCGAGGGGCAGGCCGACCTCGATCGTCACATCCTCGAACGTACCATCGCCGCGCCCGGCATAGAGCATGGGCGGGCCGTCGTCGGTGATGAGAAGATCGACGATGCCGTCGTTGTTGTAGTCGCAGGCGAACACGCCCCCCGGCGTCCCGACGAACTTGGAGCGCGCTAGCACCCAGTTGTCGTGCAGCGCCGCAATGTCGATCCCGCTCAACGCCCCCACCTCCTTCATGAG
>JBGPMX010000341.1:0-5940 GCA_041487215.1 Planctomycetia bacterium
GGGCCGACCAGCACGCACGCGTTGAAGAGATCGCGGCCGGACCGCTCGAGCATGCCGGCCATCGCGAAGACGCCGAGACGTCTGCACCCCTCCGCAAGTGCCTCGACCGCCGGCCCCGGGATTTCCTCTGCGTGCTCCGCCGCCTCGGAGAGCGATTCGAAGCAGTAGCCGGTCAGCGCGCACTCGGGAAAAACAACCAGGCGAGCGCCGGACCGGGTGCAGCCTTCCAGATGATCGACGATCCGCTCCAGGTTGTGCCGCTTCTGCCCGAGCACCGGGTCCATCTGAACGCCGGCAACTTTCCAGATCTCACCCACGGCGTGTTCCCTCCCAAGGAGCTCGACGATCCCCGCGCATCCGACCCCACCGCCCGCTCATCATGACGACGCGGGACGGAGAAGCAAAAGGGGAAATCCTCAGGAAGAACCGTGGGACGACGACAGATGAGGACACTGCCGAAGAACCCCGTTTCTTGCAGCACGTCGCCGGCCCCCGCTAGAATGTCCTGTTGGTGTGCCTGATCAGACGGTCCGGATCGCCGACGAGCTTCGGCTCGATTGGTCTTGCGAGATGCATTCGGTCGGGCGTGCCTGGCCGAGTCCCCACCCCATTTACACCCCCGTTTCGGTTGCGGAATGACTCGAGCGGCTGCCACAAATCGGCGTGATTTCCTGCGTGGCCACGGCCTGCGTCAGGCGGTGAGCGAACACGTGGGCATCGCCGCAGCGCCGCCGCTCGCCCCGGAGCAAAGCGCGGCCTGGATCGTTACGGTCGAGCGGCGTGCCATGGCGTGCCGCTTCCAGGTGCTGCTGCCTGCTGCGATGGTGGATGCCCCCGCGGCCGGCGCCGCGGCGCTCGACGAGATCAACCGGCTCGAGGCGCAGTTGACCGTCTATTGCGACGACAGCGAGCTGAGCCGCGTCAACCAGGCCGCCGGCGTCATCCCGGTAGCGATTGAGGGGCGACTCTTCGCGCTGCTCGAGGAAGCCCTACGGCTCTCTGTCGAGACCGGCGGGGCGTTTGACATCGCGGTCGGGGCGCTGGTGAAGGCGTGGGGATTCTTCCGCGGGCCGAAGCGTGTGCCGGGACGGGCGGAGCTCGCCGCGGTGATGGAGCGGGTCGGCAGCCGGCACGTCGTGCTCGACCCGCTCGCCCGCACCGTGCACTTCCGCCGGCCGGGGCTCGAGCTCAATCTGGGCGCGATCGGCAAGGGCTATGCGCTCGATCGCGCGGCCGAGCTGCTGCGGCGGGAATGGCGGATGCCCTCGGGCATTCTGCACGGCGGGCGGAGCAGCGTGCTCGCGATCGGTTCCCCGCCGGCCGAAACGGCCGGCACGGGCTGGCTGGTCGCCCTCCAGCACCCGTTCGACGCGAGCCGGCAGGTGGCCAGGCTGCGGCTCCGCGACCTGGCGCTCGGCACGTCGGGCGCTACGGTGCAGTACTTCGAGGCCGACGGCCGGCGCTTCGGGCACATCCTGGACCCGCGCAGCGGCTGGCCCGCCGCGGGACAGGTCTGCGTGTCGGTCGTGGCAGCGACGGCCGCCCAAGCGGACGCGCTGTCGACCGCCTTCTTTATCTCGGGGCCGGACCAGGCACGGGCGTACTGCGCGCGGCATCCCGAGGTGGGCGCGGTGCTCGTGGCGCTGCCGCGCCCCGGAGCGGAGCTCGAGCTCACCGTGCTGGGCGCGGCACAGGGGCTGGTCGAAGCACTCGTGTCGGAAAGCGAGGCGTAATCTGGCTGCTGCAAGAGTTCGCTACGACAACCGTTATTATTTGGCCTGGTACGCGTGCCTGGCCCTGGTCCTGCTGCGGGTCGCGCTCGGCTGGCACTTCCTGGTCGAGGGGCTTGCCAAGATCGATTCGTACCGCGAGGGCACCAAGCCGTTCTCGGCGGCCGGGTTCGTTTCCAACGCGTCCGGCCCGCTTCGCCCACTGTTCCGGGCGCAGCTCGACGACCCCGACGGACTGAAACGGCTGGAGCCGGCCACGGCCTCCGCCGAGTGGCAGGAGACGATCGACGACCTCGACCGCCGCTACGGCCTGACCGAAACGCAGAAAATGTCGGCACAGGCGAAGATCCGGCAGCTCGAGATCGAGAAAGACAGGTACTTCAGCGACCCCGACACGCAGGCGAAAATCACCAAGTACCGAGCGGACCTCGAGAGGACCGACGAGGACGAGCAGAACAAGCTGGCGTACGAGCGCGAGCGGGCAAAGACGCGGCGGCGCGATTTGCAGGCAACACGCGACGAGCTGATCGGACCGGTCGACAGCTGGGACCAGGCGCTACGCGACCAGGTGACGAAGGAGCTCACGGCGGATCAGATCGAGCAAGGCAAGCAGACGGGCCGGCTCGGCCACGCGCTCGGCCTGCCGTTCGCCCTGACATGGCCATCGCACCGCGAACAGCAGATGAGCCTGGTAGTCATGATCGGACTGACGCTGATCGGCGGGCTGCTTTTGATCGGCCTCTTCAGCCGGATGTCCGCGCTGGGCGCGGCCGTTTTCCTGGCCCTGGTCTATCTCATCAATCCGCCGCCGCCGCTGGGCGCGGGCAACCCCGCGGACCCGGGGCATTACTGGTACGTGAACAAGGAGCTCGTGGAGTGCTGCGCCGCGCTGGTGCTGGCAACGATCCCGACCGGGCGCTGGCTCGGTCTGGATGCACTCATCCGCGGGCTTATCACCCGGCGGATCAGCTACCATTGGCGGAAACAGCACCCGCCTCGGCAGCCGGTGTTGACCGGTTGAACTGTTGACCGGTTAACCGGTTTTCGGATGCGTTGCCGAACGGGTCAACCGGTCAAGGGTCAACCGCTTTACGGGTAGTGGGTCAGTTTGGCTGATACCCCCCCTTGCCCCCCCTTGCCAAGGGGGGGACAGGGGGGGTCGATCCTCAAACTGACCCACTACCGATTTACCGGTCCGGTTGCTTGAACGATGTACGCTCTACCTGTGCGCGAACTTGTTTCGAGGATGTAGCCATGAACCTCACTCCCGAACAGCGGCAGCTCGGCCGCGAGAATTTCCAGACGGCGCTGGGCCTGACACGGCGCGACTTCCTGGCCACGGCCGCCGCCGGCATTCCCGCCGGCGCCTTCTACTTCGGCTACCACCGCATCGAGGGCAACCCGGTGCGGGCGGGCATCATCGGCTGCGGCGACGAGGGGCAGATCCTGGTCACCGAGTCCAACCCCGAGTACCTCCAGTTCATCGCCTACAGCGATCTGCGGCCCAGCAACCAGAAGCGGGCGATGGACGGCGAGAAGAATAACGTCCGCATCGGCTTCAAACGCAAGTACGGCGAGGAGGCGGCCAAAGAGATCGCCGAGCGGTCCAGGGGCTACCACGACGATTACCACCGGCTGCTCGAGGACAAGGATATCGACATGGTGGTGATCGCGCTGCCGCTGCACTTGCACGCCAAGGTCGCCATGGAGGCCATGGACGCCGGCAAACACGTGCTCTGCGAGAAGCTGATGGCGCACTCCATCGCGGATTGCAAGGAGATGATCCGCGTTTCGGGCGAGACCCAGCGCCTACTGGCGATCGGCCACCAGCGGCACTACAGCGTGCTGTACGACAACGCCGTGAACCTGGTGCAGAGCAAGGTGCTGGGGGACATCCGGCACATCCGGGCGCTGTGGCACCGCAACAACAGCTTCCCGATGCTCGTGCGCAAGCCGGACGGCAGCGCCGAGCAGGCGCGTGACGAGGACGGCACGCCGCTGTTCATCGACGGCTGGCGCAAATCGGTTCCGGACGAGGACAAGAACATCGACGTTGCCAAGCACGACTACAAGAGCCTGAAGGAACTGGTGCGATGGAGGCTCTTCGACCGCACCGGCGGCGGGCTCATGGCCGAGCTGGGCAGCCACCAGCTCGACGCCTGCGGCATCTTCATCGGGCGCGGGCTGCACGGGCAGGAGCACGGCGTGCACCCGATCGCCGTCTCCGGCTACGGTGTGAAGTCGTTCTACGACGACGAGCGCGAGTGCGATGACCACATCTTCGTGACCTTCGAGTACCCCGGCAGGGACTACCACAAGAGCCAGGCGAAGGAGCGGGACCGCGACGACGTGGTCGTCGTCACCTACTCGTCGGTCAACACCAACGCGTTCGAGCCGTACGGCGAAACCGTGTACGGCTCGCGCGGCACGATGATGGTCGAGTCGGAGAAGGAGATCATGCTGTTCAAGGAGCGCGACCCGAACGCCGCGGGATCCAAGCCGCCCGGCACCACCAGCATCACGGTGAAGGAGATGCCGGGGAACAAGCCGGTGCTCGAAGCGACGCCGTCGCCGTCCAGCGCCACGCCGCAGGCCGCCATGGCGGTCGCCACCGGCCAGATCAGCCGCGGCTACCGCGAGGAGATGGAGCACTTCGCCTACTCGGTAAAGAATTTCAGTCCGGGCGAGTACGAGGAAACGACCGACAAACTGCGTTGCAACGGCAAGGTCGCCATGGCCGACGCCGTCATCGCGCTGGTGGCCAACATGGCCATGGCCCGCCGCCAGCGCATCGAGTTCCGCCCGGAGTGGTTCGACCCCAACTCGCCGGAGGTCCCCGAGAAGAGCGGCGCGACGGCCTGAGAAACCCGCCTCATTCGGCATTGCGATTTCCGCAACCGAGGATAGAATCGCGCGCATGGGTGTCGTGGACGGACCACGACCGACCATACCGGTACCTGGAGTCGTGTATGAGTACAGCAGACGGGTGTTCAGAGTCGCACCGATCGCTGCCGATTCTCAAAGAACACCAAAGCGGAACCACGGAGAACGAAGAGCCTCCCCATTCTCCTCGCGATCTGCCCTCCTCCCATTCGCCACGCCATCCCTTCTGGAACGACGTCCCCGACCACCTCTGGCATGACTGGCGCTGGCAGTCCCAGAACGCGGTCCGCACCACGGACCAGCTGACACGGCTCTTGCTGTTCAGCGACACGGAGGCCACTGCGCTACGCCGCCTGGCCACGGAATACAAGCTGGCGATCCCCCCCTACTACTTCTCGCTGATCGATCCGGCGGACCCGGACGACCCGATCCGGCGCCAGTCGGTCGCCTCGCCGCTCGAGCTCCAGAGCGCCGGGGGGGTTGAGGAGGACGATCCACTGGACGAGGACAAGGACTCGCCGGTGCGCGGGCTGACGCACCGCTACCCCGACCGCTGCCTGATTGTGACCACGCACGTCTGCACCATGTACTGCCGGTTCTGCACCCGCAAACGCGCCACCATGCGGCGCGGCGGCTGGGACGCGATCAGCCGCGACGACGAACGCATGATCGAGTACGTGCGGCAGCACCCCGAGATCCACGACGTGATCGTCTCCGGCGGGGATCCGCTCACGCTGCCCGTGCCGAAGCTCCGCTTCTTCCTCGAGAGCCTGGCGGCGATCGACCACGTGGGCGTCGTCCGCCTCGGCACCCGTGTGCCGGTCACCCTGCCGCAGCGGCTCTACGACCCGGAGCTGATCGGCCTGATCGAAAGCACTGAGAAAGTCTGGATTCAAACGCACTTCAACCACCCGCGCGAGCTGACGCCGGAAGCGCTGCACGTTTGCCGCAAGCTGCTCCGCGCCGGCTGCCAGATGAACAACCACACGGTGCTGCTGCGCGGCGTGAACGATTCGGTGGAGACCATGCGCGAGCTGTGCCGGGCGTTGCTCCGCGCCAAGGTCCGCCCCTACTACCTGTTCCACTGCGACCCGGTGACCGGCGCCGGGCACTTCCGGACCTCGGTCTGGAAGGGGCTGGAGATCATCGAGGGGCTGCGCGGTCACATCAGCGGGCTGGGCGTACCAACCTACGTGGTCGATGCGCCGCGCGGGGGGGGCAAGATCCCGCTCATGCCCAACTACCTCGTGTCCGCTTCCGACGATGCCGTCGTCCTGCGGAATTACGAGGGGATGTTGGTACGCTATCAAGCGGAAGACAAACCTCA
>JBGPMX010000342.1:0-5926 GCA_041487215.1 Planctomycetia bacterium
CGGGTCCGTACACGCCGATGTCGTCCCTGCCCTGTTGCGACCACGCCCCCTTGATCGGCTCGCTGCCGGGCGCCCCGAACACGAACGGTCCCTCCTCGGGGGTCACGTTCGCGCCGTTGAAGACGCTGGTGAGCAGGTCGCCGTTGCCGTCCAGGTCGATGAGCCACTCGCCCAGCGACGGCCGGAAGATGGCAGCCTTGTCCAGGCCGTTGCCGGTCCAGTCCCCCACCAGGCCGATCGCGGCGCCGGTGTACACGACGTCCACCGTGCCGGGGTGCCGCGCCTCGGAGCCGATGTCCACGAAGAACTCGGGCTCCAGGCCGCTCCCGCCCGGCCGCCGCCCGAGCCGGCTCTGGTTCGACGGGCTGAACGTGTCCGGCACGCCGTCCCCGTTCAGGTCCTCGGCGGAGAACTGCCGGTCCGTGTCCAGGTCAATGAACCCGAACACGCTGTTCGGCTGGTGGGCCGACGGCGCCTCGATCGTGCGCGTCGCCGGCGACGCCGTCGGGTTGAAGCGAACGTTGAGGAAGAGGTTGTATGCGTCCAGGACGTTGTTGCCGTTGCGGTCCTCGCCGGCCGACAGCTGGCCGTCCGCATTCACGTCCTCGGTGTCGACGAACGCGCCGATCGAAGAGATATCGAGCTTCGGCGTGCGCGTCGGATCTCCGAACGTATCGCCGTTCGGGTCGGCGGGGTCCTGGCCGGCGATCGCGTCCTTCTGCGGGCCCGGCATCGGGTCATTCTGCACGGGCGCCACGACGGTGAACGTCGAGACGAAATCGTTGCCGCCCCCCAGGTAATTCGCAGGCGTGGCCAGATCCCGGATGCCGTTGGCCTGCGCGCCCACCAGGCGGATCTGGTAAACGTCGGGACCCAGGCTGCCGGCACGCACGGTGAACACAGCGTGGTCGAGCGTCTGGCTGTAACTGATCTGGCCGGGCGCGATCACCACGTCATTGGTGTTGCCGAAGATTCCGTCACCGCCGCTGGCGATGAGTTTGAACGTATTGCCGTTCACCGAGCTGGTGAGCAGGTCCTCGTCAAATTGAGCCGTAATCGCCGTCGGCGCCAGCGACAACGCGGCCCCCGCATCGGGCGTGATGCCCAGCACGTGCGGCGGAATCAGGTCGCTGCCGGCCGGCGGGCACACGGCGCTTGTCACCGCGAACAGCGCATTCCAGGCGTCCATCGCAACGGGGTTCGCCGCGCCGCTGCGGATGCCCTGGATCGAGAGACCGATCTCGCCGAGAGCATCGCAGCCCCCCGCGAAATCACCCGACGTGAACAGCTTCAGCTTGTTCGGCTGCGCACCAGACGGACGACCGACCTGCACGTGGTCGATGTGGTAGCCGTTGCTGTCCGCCACGCCGCCGCTGACGGAGATATTCGCCAGCTGGAGGGAGCTGGCGTCGATGGCGCCGGGGAAACCGAGCACCACGCGGTCCGGCGTCCGCCCCAACTCCTGCGACACCTCGCCCAGGAGCCCCCGCGGATTCTGGTCGGAGTGAAAGTGCGCGCCGACCCCCATCAGGAGCTGCCCCGCAGGGTCGAACTTGAGCGTGGTGCGTTCGCCCGGCGCCCCGGACCATTTGAACCGGATGAACAGGGGATCGAACGTGCTGAGCAGCTCCCTGGCTTCCAGGGGCTCAACCGCCTTCTGCGTGCCCGAGCGTTGCAGGCTGCTTCGCCGGTTCCTGGCCGCCGCCCGTTCCGCTCGCTTCGCATTCGTGCTCGTCATCGCATGCTCCACCAGACCGGGCTTCACTTCCGGCCGCGAAGAGTTCGTCCACCGCCCCGGTGTGAAGTGAGATATCGAGGCGCATTCGCGCACCTGGGGTTGGTCCCGGTATTTGCAGTTCGCATGCCACGGCTCAACACTAGCCACAACATCATTTAATATCAATAGTTACAGCTACGATCAAGGACAGGTCTCGGTGAAAACCGGCACTATTGAACAAGGGCCGTGAGCAGAATTGAACACCTTTTTCGGCGACCCGCGCCGATGCGGCGGCCAGGCCGGCGAGCCCGATTCCTACTTGATTCAGCGCCGCACTGCCGCGGAGAATCGGGCGATGAGCACTCCGCACTGGATGCCGCACGCCCCCGACCTGAGCTCCGCCCACACCCGGCAGATCCGCGACGACTTTCGCCGTTTCGCCGAGCCCGGCCGCACGGAACCGATCGAACCGTACGTGCTCGCGCAATACGGCATCGACCTGGCCACGACCTACGCCGGGCTGCCGATCAAGAATCCCTGGGGCAAGGCGTCCGGCCAGCTCTCGATGACCGCGACGCAGGTGGCCGAGGACGCCGAGGCGGGGCTGGGCTTCTGCGTGCTCAAGACGCTGATCGCCCAGGATGCGGCCGGGTCGAGCGCGATGGCGGCGTGGGCGGTCCCCGCATCGCGCATGGTACTGGAACGCGTGCGCGGCGAGTCAGGGGAAGCGGGCTGGACCGTGAGCTGGAAAGGGCGCGGCTGGGCCGGCAGTTTTGACGAATACCTGGCACTGGTCCGTGCGGCCCAGGCGATCGGCCGGCACCGCGGCATGCTCATCGTCCCGTCCTGCAAGTTTCACCTGCCCGCTGCGGAAGAGACCGCCTGGCGGAGCGGCGAGTACGAGCACACCGTGACGGCGCTCGTGGCGGCGTACGCCGCGTCCGATCCGGCGCTCGTCATGCCGCTCGAGAAGGATTTCAGCCCGACGCTGGCCGGTTCAGCCCGAGCCGCCGACCAGGCCCGCATCCTCGATTGGCTCTGCACCGTGCCGCGGCTCATCCGCAGCGCCGCCCCGGGCCGCCTGCGGCTGGGCATGAAACTCTTCAACGCCCTGTTCGACGACGACTTTCAGATGGCCATGCTCGAGGCGCTCGGCGGCTGCGACCGGCCCGACGTGGTAGTGTACGCCAACCGCTTGTTCGACCCCACGCGCATCTTCGAGGGGACGCGCGGGATCGCCGCCGGCGGCCCGGACTTGAGCGACCGCAACCTCCGCGTGCTCGGCCGGTTCTTCGAGCGCCTCGCCGCGCCGCATGCGGACCGCCCCGAACTATCGGCGACGGGCAATATCGACTCCGGTCGCATGGCGCTGGAGTACCTGCTGCGGGGCGCACGAAGCTTCCAGCTCCACACGTTCTTTCAGCTGCCGCCCGCCGCGTATGCCATGCGTCGCGGCAGCAAGACCGCCAAGGCCCTGCATCTGCTCTACTGGCATCCCGAGAAGGGGCTGATCGCCTGGCTGCTCCACGCCGCCCGCCGCTTGGGGCTCGGCACCACGCCGATTCGCCTCACCGAACTGGCCGGCGCCGGCCGGCTGCCGTAGTGCCTTTTCCCCTTCTGCATCCGGCCCCCTCTCCCGCTCACGGATCCGTGGGAGAGGGACGGGGTGCGTCTCAGCGGATTCTCTCTTTCAACGGCGGCCCGACACCGGTGAAATAGAGAGAAATGGAGCCACTGCGAGGCGCTTGCAGGCGCGGGATCGACGCCCGTTTTGTCGATGCACCGCCCGATCAAGCCAGCTGTGGCGCTCGCAGTGGCTCCATTAGTAGGTCCCATGGGCAAGTTATTTTTTGACGGGCCCTTCGATACGTGCGGCGCGCGCCCGCACCCCGCCCGCGAGGAGAATCGTTGGCCCAGTCATCCAAGCCGAAAACCCGGCCGCAGCCAGCCGAGCTCGACCTTTCCACGCTTGCGCGCGCCGAGCCGCCGGGGCAGCGCCGCGCTCCACGGGCTCGTGCGGCCGAGCCGCATGCATCGGGCAGCGAAGCTCCCGATCCGTACGCGCTGATCGAGGCGTGCTTATTCGTCGGCGGCCCGCCCCTTTCCGCCGCTCGCATCGCCCAGAGCCTCGCCGGCAGCGACCACGAAACCGTCGTCCGCGCCGTCGCGCAGCTGAACCACGCCTATCACCGGCAGGGCCGCCCCTACGAAATACGCCGCGTCGGCAGCGGCTACCAGATGACCCTCCGACCGCAGTTCGCGCGCATCGCTCGCCGCGTCGCCGGCCAGTCCCGACAAGTGCGGCTGTCCCAGGCGGCCGTCGAGGTCTTATCGCTGGTCGCTTACAACCAACCGGTCACCGCCCACGACGTCGACGCCGTACGCGGCACCGACTCGTCGGCGATCCTCCGCCAGCTGCGCCGCCGCAACCTGATCGATACGGTGGGCCACGCCGAGCGGGGTCGCGCGGCGCAGTACGGGACCACCCGGCGGTTCCTGGAACTCTTTCATTTAGCGGGCCTGGACGAGCTGCCGCGCGTCGAGGAGTTCGAGAAGCTGTAAAGCTGCCGATTTGACATGACCTCGAGGACGCGACCCCCCTTCCAGGCCAAGCTGGCAGGAAGCCGGCCGGCACGCTCGCTCCGCATCAGGCGTTAAACTTTTTCCACAACGTCAGTTACGAATTCCAACCGGAATCGGAACATCGCTTGCTTTGAGTCCCTGTTGGAGATGTTGCGCCGGTTTACGGCGAAGGACGAAACGCTCGGAGGTTCCCCAGGAGTCAGTCCTATGAAGCTTCAGCCACTCGGAGATCGCGTCGTTGTCGAGCGGGTCAGCGCGGAGGAAAAGACAGCGGGTGGGATCGTTCTGCCGGATACCGCCAAGGAGAAACCGAAACGGGGCAAGATCATCGCCGTGGGCACCGGGCGCCGGCTTAAAGACGGCACCCTGCATCCGCTCGAGGTCAAGAAGGGGGACGAGGTTCTCTTCACCTCGTACGCGGGGGACGAGTTCAAGGCGAACAACAAAGAGCTGCTCCTGATGCGCGAGGAAGACATCCTGGCCGTGGTCGAGGAAAAGTAACAGCGACTAGCACAGAACGGACCAATCACAGCTCACTGCGGAGGATCGTGGAATGCCAAAGATGATCGCGTTCGATCAGGAAGCACGCGAGGCCATGCGGCGCGGCGTTGCCAAGCTGGCCAAGGCCGTCTCAGTGACGCTCGGCCCCAAGGGGCGAAACGTCATCCTTCAGAAGAGCTTCGGATCCCCGACGGTGACAAAGGACGGGGTCACGGTCGCCAAAGAGATCGAGCTCGAGGACAAGTACGAGAACATGGGCGCGAAGATGGTCAAGGAGGTCGCCTCCAAGACCTCCGACGTGGCCGGCGACGGCACGACCACCGCGACCGTGCTCGCCGAAGCCATCTACAATGAGGGGCTCAAGTCCATCGTCTCCGGGGTCAACCCGATGCTCATGAAGAAGGGCATCGAAAAGGCCGTGAACGATATTGTCGACCGCCTCAAGAAGTCATCGATCACCATCAAGTCCAAGAAGGAGATGGCGCAGGTCGCGACCATCGCCTCCAACGGCGACGAGGAGATCGGCGAGCAGATCGCCGGGGCGATGGAGAAAGTCGGCAAGGATGGCGTGATCACCGTCGAAGAGGGCAAGGCGCTCAAGACCGAGGTCGAGTGGGTCGAGGGGATGCAGTTCGACCGCGGCTACCTGTCCCCCTACTTCGTGACCGATCCGCAGAAGATGGAGGCGATGCTCGAGGATCCTTACATCCTGATCCACGAGAAGAAGATTTCGTCGGTGAAAGACCTGGTCCCGGTGCTCGAGCGGGTCGCGAACACCGGCCGCCCGCTCCTGATCATCGCCGAGGACATCGAGGGGGAGGCGCTGGCCACGCTGGTCATCAACAAGCTGCGCGGCACGTTCAAGTGCGCGGCCGTGAAGGCGCCCGGCTACGGAGACCGCCGCAAGGCAATGCTCGAGGACGTCGCGATCCTCAGCGGCGGGCGGGCCGTGTTCGAGGACCTGGGCATCAAGCTCGAGAACGTCCAGCTCCAGGACCTGGGCCGTGCCAAGCAGGTGAAGATCGATAAGGATAATTCGACCATCATCGAGGGGGCCGGCTCGACCGACGCCATCAAAGGACGCATCGAGCAGATCCGCCGCGAGATCTCCACGACCACGTCCGA
>JBGPMX010000343.1:0-5926 GCA_041487215.1 Planctomycetia bacterium
CTCCGGGCTGCTGGTGCCGAAGATCGGCGGACCGAGCGTCAAGCCATACCAGCCGGACGGGTACTGGGAGAACCTCAACTTCCCGCCCCGCACCTACGCGGCGGACCGGGGCGAAGATCAGTACCGCCGCGGCATCTACACGTGGTGGCAGCGAACGTTCCCCAATCCCAGCCTGCTGGCGTTCGACGCGCCGACGCGCGAGGAGTGCCTGGCGGAGCGGAGCCGCTCCAACATCCCGCAGCAGGCCCTGGTGCTTTTGAACGATCCGACGTACGTGGAGGCGGCGCGCGGGTTCGCGACACGCATCCTGCGCGAGGGAGACGGCGACGCGGGCGCACGCATCACCTGGGCATGGCGGCAGGCGCTGGCGCGGCCGCCGCGCGACGACGAAAAGCAAACCGTCGAGCGGCTGCTCGACAAGCACCGCGCGGCGTACGCACAAGAACCAAAGGCTGCCGGCGAGTTGCTCCGCGTGGGTCTCTCCCCACCCCCCAGCGATATTCCCGAGACGGAACTGGCGGCGTGGACCAACGTGGCGCGCGTCATCCTCAACCTGCACGAAGTGATCACACGCGACTAGTGTGAGCACCGCATGGCGAAGACCATGGGACGAACGACATGAACAGCCCCCGGCAAGCGGCTCTGTACTGGACCCGACGCGCGTTCCTGTCGCGGAGCGGCATGGGCCTGGGAGCAGTCGCGCTCGGCTCCTTGCTCGACCCGACCCTGCTGGCAGCCCCTCCGGCCCGTGCCGGAACGGACGGCGGCATCGCGCATGCGCTGGATCGGCCGGCGCGGGTGAAGCGCGTCATCTGGCTGACCATGGCGGGCGGGCCGTCGCACCTCGAGACCTGGGATCCCAAGCCGGTGCTCGCCGAAATGAACGGCAAGATGATGCCGGAGAGCATGACCAAGGGGCAGCAGATCGCGCAGCTCCAGGGGCAGAAGCTGATCTGCTTCGCGCCGCAGACCAAGTTCCGGCGCTTCGGGCAGTGCGGTGCGGAAATCTGCGAGCTGTTCGAGCACACCGGATCGGTCGTTGACGACATCTGCATCGTCCGCTCGATGACCACCGAGGCGATCAACCACGACCCGGCACACATGTTCATGAACACCGGGTCGCAGATCGCCGGCCGGCCGTCGATGGGCGCCTGGGTGACTTACGGCCTGGGCAGCGAGGCGTCGGATCTGCCGGGCTTCGTCGTGCTCACCTCGCTTGGCAAGGGGGGCCAGAACCAGCCGATCGCCGCGCGGCAGTGGTCCGCGGGGTTCTTGTCCAGCCGCTTCCAGGGGGTGAACCTGCGCGGCAAAGCAGATCCCGTGCTGTATTTGAGCAACCCGCCCGGCGTGTCGCGCGACCAGCAGCGCGATGTCGTTGAGTCGGTCCGGGCGCTGAACCAGGGGTACGACGCGATCGCCGACGACCCGGAGGTGGCCACCCGGATCGCACAGTACGAGATGGCGTTCCGGATGCAGGGCAGCATCCCCGAGCTGATGGATACAAGCGGCGAGCCGCGGCATATCCTCGAGCTGTACGGCTGCCAGCCCGGCGACGGCAGCTTCGCCTCGAACTGTCTGCTGGCGCGCCGCCTCGCCGAGCGCGGTGTGCGGTTCATCCAGCTCTACCACAAAGACTGGGACCACCACGGCGGGATCAAGGCTGGCATCGCGCTGAAGGCCCAGGAGGTAGACCGCGCGTGTGCCGCGCTGATCCGGGACATCAAGCAGCGCGGCATGCTCGAGGACACACTGATTGTCTGGGCGGGCGAGTTCGGCCGCACGCCGATGTCGCAGGGGGACGGCCGCGACCACCACAACAAGGGGTTCTCGATCTGGCTCGCCGGCGGCGGCATCCGGGGCGGGATCAGCCACGGTGCCACCGACGAGCTGGGCTACGCCGCGATCGAGAACGTGGTCAACGTGCACGACCTGCACGCGACGATGCTCTATTTGCTCGGCATCGACCACGAGCAGTTCAGCGTCAAGTTCCAGGGGCTGGATGCACGCCTCACGGGCGTGGAGGGAGCCCGGATCGTTCGCGAAATCCTGGCGTAGCCGGATCACCGACCTTGCGAAGCCTTCGGAAGTCTTTCCCAGGTACGGAGCCAAGGACCAAGACTTCGGAGGCCTTCCCCTGCCCCGCCGCGGCGTTTACGCTGGAGTCCCTTTTTCCTTGTGGAGTCGTACGCCATGCGCCGATGCTGCTGCGTCCTTGCTGTGGTGATCGCTTGCGGCCCGATCGTGCGGTGTGTGCACGCCGCAGACCGGGTGGTTCTGGTCGCGGGCGGATCCGAGAGCGAAGGAGGTCCGGCGGTCCGCACCCGTCTGAACGGGCCGTTCGGCGTGGACTTTGACCGATCGGGCGACATGCTTATCGTCGAGATCGCCGGCCACCGCGTGCTGCGGGTGGACCGGCAGGGAATCCTCACGCGCATCGCGGGCACCGGCGACAAGGGGGACGCGGGAGACGGCGGCCCGGCGCTGCGCGCTCAATTCAACAGCATGCACAGCCTGGCCGTTGCCGCGGACGGCGCCATCTACGTGGCCGATACACTGAACAACCGCGTGCGCCAGATCGACCCCCGCACCGCAACCATCGCGGCGTTCGCCGGCACGGGAGAGAAGGGTTTTTCGGGCGACGGCGGCCCGGCGGCGCAGGCCCTATTCAACGGCATCTACTGCGTCGCACTGGATCCGGCCGGCGCGCGGCTCTACCTCACGGACCTGGAGAACCGCCGCATTCGCGTGGTGGACCGCCGCACGGGCATGGTGAGCACCGTGGCCGGGAACGGGCAGAAGGGCAAGCCGGAAGACGGGGCCGACGCGCGCCGCGCCCCGCTCGTCGATCCGCGCGCCGCCGCGGTGGACGCCCAGGGCAACCTGTACATCCTCGAGCGCAGCGGCAACGCGCTGCGTGTGGTCGATCCGCACGGCCGCATCCGCACCGTCATCGGCGACGGCCGCGGCGACACGCGGCTCAAGGGCCCCAAGCATCTCTGCGTGGACCGGGACGGCAGCGTCCTGATCGCCGACACCGACAACCACCGCATTGTGCGGTACGTGCCCGGCGAGGATCGTGTGCTGCCGGTTGCCGGCAGCGGTGTGAAGGGGAGCAGCGGCGTCCCCGGGCCGCCTGATCAGGTTCAGCTCAACGAGCCGCACGGCGTGCGCGTCGGCCCTGCGGGCGATCTCTACATCGTCGACAGCATGAACCATCGGGTGCTGCGCATGGAACGCTCCGCTGCCGAGCCGGCGCGGTGATGATCGCACCGCGCCGCCGCGCCAGCCCGATGGGAGCCGCGACGCGCGAGCGCCCGTTCCCGACTTTCCCCCTGTTGTGGTCGCCTCGCCCCCGCGCTCATGGATTATGGCGGGGGAGAGGGGACAATTGAATGAGCAGGCGGTTATCTCGCACCCGAATACACACGGTAGGCCCCCGGGCCCTCACCCCAACCCTCTCCCACGGATCCATGAGCAGGAGAGGGGGCCGGGTTCAAAACGGACCGGGTGAAACCCGCGGGACCGTCCCGGGGTATTTCCCATAGTGCCGGCCGTTCGCTACGACCGCCTTGTCCCACCGCTGGTGATGTCCCATGAAAGCTCTTGGCAAGGTGCTGCTGTGCGTCGCTGCTTTCGCGGTTCTGGCCGTGGCGGTTCACGAACCGGCGCTCAGGTACTGGAAGGCGCGGAACCGCCCTCATTACCGCCTCGCGGCGGTAACTCGAGGGCGGATCGCCTCCGTCGTGAACTCGACGGGGACCGTCAAGCCCGTGCTGTCCGTCCAGGTGGGCTCGTTCGTCTCGGGGCCCATCGAGGACCTCTACGTGGACTTCAACGATGAGGTGAAGAAGGGCGACCTGCTCGCCAAGATCGACCCGCGGATCTACGAAGCGAATGCCGCGCGCGATCGGGCCACGCTCGCCACGAAGGAGGCGGACGTCCAGCGCGTCACCGCGCTGCTCCAGCAAGCGAAGAACGACGAGGCGCGGTCACAGGCGCTGCGTGCGGAGAACAAGGACTTCATCTCGGACACCGAGATGGACAAGTTCAAGTTCGAGCGCATGTCGCTGGAGGCCCAGCTTGTCGTGGCCGAGGCGTCCGTGGAGCAGGCACAGGCGAGCCTGGAGAACTCGGACGCGAACCTCGGCTACACGGAGATCCGCGCGCCGGTGGACGGCATCATCATCGATAAAAAGATCGACCCCGGCCAGACGCTCGCCGCCCAGTTCCAGACGCCCGAGCTGTTCGTGGTCGCCCCGGACATGCGACGCGAGATGCACGTCTTCGCGGCGGTGGACGAAGCCGATATCGGGCTCATCCGCGACGCGCAGCTGCGCGGCCAGCAGGTGCGGTTCACCGTGGACGCCTACCCGGATGACCTCTTCGAGGGGACGATCTTCCAGATCCGCAAGAGCTCGACCACGACGCAGAACGTCGTGACGTATCCCGTGGTGGTCAGCGCACCCAATTCGGACCTGAAGCTCTTGCCCGGCATGACCGCGAGCCTCTCGTTCCAGATCGACGAGGCCGAAGACGTGCTGCGGATCCCGAACGCGGCGCTGCGATTCTACCCGCAACGCGAGCAGGTGCGCCCCGAGGACCGTGAGCTGCTCGACGGCTCGGAAGCAACCGCCAAAGAGGAGGACGATGCTCCGAACCGGATGCTGTCGGCGGCCGAGAAGGCCGAGGTGCGGCGCGAGCGCAACCGCCGCCACGCCTGGGTGTACGACGGGGACTTCCTGCGAGCCGTCGCGGTCGTCACCGGGCTGAGCGACAGCAAGAACACGCAGCTGGTATCAGGAGACCTCCAAGAGGGGGGGGAGCTGGTGACAGGCATCCAGCCCAAGAAGCCATGAACGTGCTGCTCACGACACGGATCGCGTTGCGAGCTCTCGCCAAGAATAAGCTACGCGCCGGGCTGACCGTGCTCGGGGTGGTCATCGGCATCGCGGCGGTCACCACGATGGTCTCGGTGGGCCAGAGCGCCGGCGCGCTGGTTCAGGGCCAGTTCGAAACCCTGGGAACGAACGTGATCGTCGTCCTTCCCGGCAGCGCCCGCAACGGCGGCGTGCGTCAGGCCAGCCTCACCACGCTCACGGCGGACGACAGCGATGCGATCGCACGGGAGTGCAGCGCCGTCGTCGCCACCTCGCCGCTGGTCGGCACCGCCGGGCAGATCATCTACGGCAACTCGAACTGGAACCCCAAGGAGATGATGGGCGTCGGGCCCGACTACCTCGCGGTGCGCAACTGGCCGCTGCGGCACGGCGGGTTCTTCACCGAGCGCGACATCACCGCCGCCGCCAAGGTCTGCGTCATCGGTCATACCGTCGTCGCCAAGCTGTTCCAGACCACGAACCCGCTCGGCGCCACCATCCGCATCCGCAACATCCCTTTTCGGATCGTCGGCGTGCTCGAGAAGAAGGGGGCGAACATCGTCGGCGACGATCAGGACAACATCGTGCTCATCCCCTACACCACGGTGCGGAAGCGGATCGAGGGATCGAGCTTCGACCACGTGCACGCCGTCATCGCCTCGGCGCGCACCACGCACCAGATGTCCGACGCGGAGAATCAGATACGCCAGCTGCTGCTCGAGCGGCACCGCATCCCCGCCGGCGAGCCGGCGGACTTCCAGGTCCAGAACACCACGGAGATCGCCAACATCCTGGGCATCATCACCGGCACGATCACCCTGATGCTCTCCGCGATCGCCGGCATCTCGCTGGTGGTCGGCGGCGTGGGCATCATGAACATCATGCTGGTATCGGTGACGGAGCGGACGCGTGAGATCGGCATCCGCATGGCGGTCGGGGCCACGCCGGACGACGTGCTAGTGCAGTTCCTGATTGAAGCCATGGTCTTGGCGCTCGTTGGTGGTGCGTTGGGGATCACGGTGGGCATCGGCGGCGCCATCGCGCTGGCC
>JBGPMX010000344.1:0-5920 GCA_041487215.1 Planctomycetia bacterium
CATGAGCGCGGGGGCGAGGGGACCGCGCCATAAGGAAGCAGCGAGATCCTTCGCTCCGCTCGTACCTCGCTGCGCTCAGGATGACAAAGCCGGTGCACCCGGGAGTTGATCGCAAAGGCGCACCCGGGGAATCCTTCGCTTGGCTCGTTCCTCGCTTGGCTCAGGATGACAACCTGCCCCTCACCCTTCCCTCCCCCCCGCATGGTCCATGAGCGCGGGGGCGAGGGGACCGCAACCCGGGAAGTCGTGAACGCCTATCCCATGCGCAGCGACTGCTGCCCGATCAGGTACAATAGCGGCAGCAAGAAGATCCAGATCACGTCCACAAAGTGCCAGTACAGGCCGACCATTTCCACCGGCGTGTACCAGACGGGCGAGAACCAGGAGCGCCCGGCGAGCACCAGCAGCACTCCGAGCAGCGCGATGCCGATGATCATGTGCACGGCGTGCAGCCCCGTCATGATGAAGTAGAACACGAAGAACAGCTTCACATGAGCCGGCTCGAGCCCCTGCTGCGCCCAGGGCGTCTCATCGAACCGGAGCACCGGAATCAGCGCTGCGCGGTACTCGATGTAGTACTCGGTGAACTTCACGCCCAGGAATATCAGGCCCAGGAGCATGGTCAGCGCCAGGCAGGTCAGCTGCGTGCGGCGGCTGCCGACCTGCGCGCCGCGCACCGCCAGCGCCATGGTCAGACTGCTCGTAATGAGCACCAGCGTGTTCGGGCCGCCGAGCGTCACGTAGAGGTGCTGGCTGGCACGCCGGAACTCTTCCGGATAGGACAGGCGATACACCGTGTAGCCGGTGAAGATCACGCCGAAGAACAGCACCTCGGTCGCCAGGAAAGTCCACATGCCGAGCGTCGACGCCTCGTGCTGCTGCTCGAGGTCCTCGAACTGCTCCTGGAGGACTTCGTGTTCAGTCTGCACGCGCATCCTCCTCGAGCTGGTACTGGTAGGGGGGCCCGGTCACGACCGGCGTCTCCGGGAAGTTGTGCGGCGGGGGCGGGGAAGCGGTCTGCCACTCGAGGCCGGTCGCGCCCCACGGGTTCGGCCCGGCTGCCGGCGCGTACTTGAGCGACCAGAGCAGATAGATGAGCGGGAGGATGTAGCCGACGCCCAGGATCGAGGCCCCGGCAGTCGACAGCACGTTGAGCACCTGGAACTCGGGGGCGTAGGCGTGGTAACGCCGCGGCATACCCAGGTAGCCCAGCACAAACTGCGGAAAAAACGTGAGGTTGAATCCGAGAAAGATGATGAGCGCCGCCAACTTCGCCCACCCCTCGGGGTACATCCGCCCGGACATCTTCGGCCACCAGTAGTGCAGCGCCGCCATATAACCCATCACCATGCCGCCGACCATGATGTAGTGAAAGTGCGCGACCACGAAGTAGGTGTCCGTCACGTGCACATCGACCCCCAGCGCGGCCACGAACAGGCCGGTGAGGCCGCCGATCGTGAACAGCCCGATGAAGCCTAAACCGTAAAGCATCGGGGTCTCGTAACTCACCGCTCCCTTGTAGAGCGTGGCCGTCCAGTTGAATACCTTGATCGCCGAAGGGACCGCCACCAGATAGCTCAGGAACGAGAACACCAGGGCCGCGTAGATCGATTCCCCCGCCACGAAGAGGTGGTGGCCCCAGACCAGGAAACCGAAAAGGGCGATCGCCAGGCTGGCGAAGGCCACGAACTTGTAACCGAACACCGGCTTTCGCGCGAAGCAGGAGATCACTTCGCTCACCACTCCCATGCCCGGCAGGATCATGACGTAGACGGCCGGGTGCGAATAGAACCAGAAGAGGTGCTGGAACAGCACGGGGTCGCCGCCCAGCTTTGGATCAAAGATGCCGACCCCGAACAACCGCTCGAGCGCCAGCAGCACCAGCGTGATCGCAAGCACCGGCGTGGCGAGCACAAGGATCAGGCTGGTCGCATACATCGACCACACGAACAGCGGCAGGCGGAACCAGGTGAGCCCCGGCGCGCGCATGCGATGCACGGTGACGATAAAGTTCATCGCCGTGAAGATGGACGAGAACCCGGCAATAAAAATGGAGAGCACCGTCGCGTTGACCTCGGTCCGCGTCGCGTCGGTGGAGAAGGGCGGGTAAAACGTCCACCCGGTATCCACGCCGCCATGAATCACGGCCCAGAGCATGACCAAAGCGGCGAGAATATAGAGCCACCAGCTGGCCAGGTTGATGCGCGGAAACGCAAGATCCTTGGCGCCCAGCATCATCGGCAGCACGAAGTTGCCGATCGTGGCCGGTATCGAAGGAATCAGAAAGAACCAGACCATGATGATGCCGTGCATGCTGAACAGCTTGTTGTACGTCTCGGGCTGCACCAGATCACCCTCCGGGGTCATGAGCTCCAGGCGTATGAGGACCGCGAAGGCCCCGCCCACGAAGAACATGAGGGTGATCGACACCAGGTACAGAATGGCGATCCGCTTATGGTCGCGCGTGAACAGCCAGCTCATCACCCCGAAGCTCACGTTCAGATAGTTCCGCTCGGCGCGGGCCGGCTCGGGAGCCCGTGCCTGGGGTTCGGCGACGGCCGTGCTCATGGGTTCGGGCCTCCGGGGGACTCGGCCGCAGGCTCCTGGATGGGCGGCGGCGTCTCCTCGACGCGCGGCGGCGTCTCACCGCGCCCGAGCGAACGGATGTACGCGATCAGCTTGAGCACCTCCTCCTCGCTGACCTGGCCTTGAAAGGTCGGCATAATCGGCCGGAAACCCGCCACGACCTTCGCCTTGGGCTGGAGGATCGATTCGCGAATATAGTCCTCGTCGGCCGTCACGCGCTTGCCGCCCTCGAGCAGCACGAGTTTGCCGTAGAGTTCCTCGAGCGGCGGGCCGTGCGGCGTACCGCTTGTGTTGTGGCACGAGAGGCAGCGGTACTTCAGGAAGATCTTGCGTCCCTCGAGCGCCAGCGACCCTTCGGCGTGGCTGTCCAGCCAGGTCTGGTACTGGGCGGGCTCCATGACCACGACGGAGCCGATCATGCGCGAGTGCCAGGTGCCGCAGTACTCGGCACAGAACAGGTGGTAGGTGCCGACCCGGTTCGGCTCGAACCAGAGCGTGCTGTAGCGTCCGGGGACCACGTCATGCTTGGTCCGGAACGCGGGGACGAAGAAGCTGTGGATCACGTCCTCCGACGTCATGCGCAAGCGAATCCGCTGCCCCACCGGGACGTGCAGCTCATTGATCTCGCGCTGCCCGTCCGGGTGTTGGATTTTCCACATCCACTGCTTGCCCACCACGTAAATGTCGGTCGCGTCCTCCGGAGAAGTGTAGAGCCGGAAATAGACGCTCGCGCCCCAGAAGAACATGACCAGAAAGACCAGGAGGGGGCCAACCGTCCAGAGTGTCTCGACCAGGATGGAGCCTTTGAGCCGTGGATCGTATCGCCCGCGCGCGCCGCGGCGGTAGCGGACGGCGAACCAGATCACCAAGAGCGCGATCAGGATGCTCATAGTGCCGGTGACGGCGAGCAGGAACAAGAAGAGCGCGTCCACGCGGTCGGCCATCGTGGAGGCTCGCTCGGGGAATAGCCGCATCTGTGCGAACATGCTTCATCCTGCCGCGCGGGCCTGCGCGCGCGCGTTGCGCCGCCACGAATAGAGCATGAACCCGACCAGCGCGGCGAGCGTGGCCAGGCCCCCCGCGCGCACCAGGTTCATTACCAGCAGGGTGTACGCCCCTTTCGAGGGGCTGTAGCCGTAACAGAACAAGAGGACCTGGTCGATCGCCGTGCCGATCTTCTCCTCCGACGCCTCGACCAGCCCGAGCCGGATCTCCCGCGCCGGGTACTCGACCCCGTAGAAATAGCGGTGCAGTTTGCCGCGTGGCGTGGCGATCATGATGCCGCTGGCGTGCGCGAACTGATCCGTGGCGCGATCGTAGCGGTAGCGAAACCCGACGGCGCGGGTGAGCTCGTCGATGGCCGGCGCGTCCCCGGTGAGGAAGTGCCAGCCCCGTTCCGTACGCGGCCGCCCGTATTGCTCGACATAGACGGCCTTTTTCGCCGCCGCCAGCGGGGGCGTCTCGCGTGGGTCGAAGCTCACCGCAACGACCTCGAACTGCCCTCCCGCGTCGAGCGGAACGTCCTGGAGCGCCTTGACGAGCCCGTTCAGGACCAGCGTGCAGAGCATGGGGCAGCGGTAGTAAGCCAGCACGAGAAGGACCGGTTTCCCGTCGTGAAAGTAATCGCCCAGCCGCACGCTCTTGCCCGCCTCGTCGCAGAACCGCAGGCCGAGCGGCAACGGCTCGCCCAGCCGCTGGTCGATGCCCACATCGCGCAGGGCGGGCGGCAGCGCGTCGTCGCCACGCGATCCCGCAGCCGGAACTGCCCTCAGCATCAGGCTGCACAACAGCAGACGGCAGCCGACTCGGACGCGCGCGCGCGCCGGCTCGCTCCCAAGCCGCAGGCGGTACGCTGCAACGCGTCCGCCGCAGAGCTCTTTCATGGCTTGTCTCGCATCAGGACACGTCCGGAATTCGATTCGCTCGGTCCGACCACAACCCGCTGCTCGCGCGGGTCCTCCGCCGGTTCGGCCAGCATGTCCATGGCGGTGCCGATGGGCACCCGCACGATGCCCGCTTCCTTATCGACCCATCCGTATCCCTCATCCGACTCGCGCGGCGGCGTCGCCAGCGGCGCGGGAGCGATCCCCTCCAGCCGCGGCTCGGGCGGGAGCTGTGCGCGCTCCGTGCGCGCGAACGGCGTCCTGTAGGACGCGCTCTCGCGCGCCGCGAAATAGCGGAACAGCGACCAGAGGCCGAGCTGCACCGCCACGCCGCCGATCGCCATGACGACCAGCAACCAGACGATGCCGCGCGCGCTCGCCTCTGTCTTCTCGTGGTGTATGCGTGGGTTCCGAATATCCGCCGCCGTCATACCGTGCTCAGCCATGCTCCGTCACCTCCGAGAAGAACGGGTCGTGCACCGGGAGAAGAGGCCGCCGGCCCAGCTCGTGAAGGAAAAAGGCCAGCCAGAGCCCGCCCAGGGTCACGGCGGCCACCAGGCCGAACAGTACGATCTTTATACTGGTCTCGGGAAACGCCGGCGCAATGCTCCAGAACGAGTTCACGAGCAGCATCAGCAGCACCAGCCCCGCGACGCCCGCCAGCGCGCGGCGATTCCGCTTGATGTCCTTCGAAAGCAACAGCAGGAACGGCACGGCGAACAGGCCGAGCGCGAGCGCCAGCCCAACCCACTCCCAGCCGCCGCGCAGCCGCCGCAGATACCACGGGATCTCCTCGGGCAGGTTGCCCGACCAGATGAGCAGAAACTGCGAGAAGGCCATGTAGGCCCAGCCCATGACAAACGACAGCAGCAGCCCGCCGAGCGCCTGGAAGTGCACGGGGGCAAGCACAGCGCTGAACGGTGGGAACACGGCCAACCGCGCCAGCACGACGATGGAGAACGCGAAGCCCGCCAGGATCTGCGTCGTGGCGACAAGCGCGCCGTAGATCGTCGAATACCAGTCCGGTTCAAGCGACATCACCCAGTCGATGGACGCAAAAGTGACGGCCAGCCCGTAGAAGATAATGGCCGGTCCGCTCAAGCGCCGAAACCGCCGCGCCAGGTCCGGGTTCGCCGTCTCGTCCTGCTCGCGCGACCACCGGTTCAGGAAGTACGTGGGGACCAGCCAGCTGAGGAAATAGGCCGCCGCGCGCACGAGGAAGAACGGTACGTTCAGGTAAGCCGCCTTGTGATCGAGGTGCGGATCCCCCGCCGCGGCCCCGGGCCGGGCCCACGGGTAAACCTGAGGCAGACCGAGCAGGACGGGCACGAAGAACACGACCAGCAGCGGCAGCGTTCGTGTGCCCGCCTCCAGCACGCGCCGGCTCACGATGCCCCACGCTCCGCCGGTCAGATGCTGGATCATCAGGATGACCAGGCAGCCGAGCGCGA
>JBGPMX010000345.1:0-5908 GCA_041487215.1 Planctomycetia bacterium
CAGGGCAGGATTTCGACCAGCTGCTCGGCGAGCTCGACCTCCTGCGTGTGCAGCCCGTTCCAGATCTGGCCGTCCTCGAGCGCACGGGCGACCGCGCTGAGCACCTCGGGATGGCCGTGCCCGTGGATGAGCGGCCCCTGGCTCAGCGTGTAGTCGATGTACTCGTTGCCGTTCACGTCCCAGACGTGGCTGCCCCGCCCGCAGCGGAACACGACCGGATCGGCGGCGCGGAACTGGCTGCTGACGCCGCCGGCCAGCACGCGTCGCGCGCGCTCCTGCCAGTCGGCCATGGTGCTATCGCTCATAGAGGCAGAACATAACCGGCGCGGCGGGCACGCGAAAGGGGAGCGTGCGAGCTCCTGCGCCGTGTCCGCTTCATTGCCGTGCCGCTCGGTTGCCCACAGAGAGGTGCGTAGACGCTGTTCGGCGCGGGTCTCCCGACCCTGCCGCGCTTGACCGAAAGGTCTCCCCTTCGCCACCTGTCTGGACTTCCCCACGTTTCGTGGGCGCTGGTAACGGTGAGATCTTTGGTTTGGTCATCGTTGTTGCGGGCGTGCTCATTGCCGCCCCCCTGCACCCCCAGGCTAGCCTTTCTCTGTGGCGGTTTCAGTTCAGGGTTGTTTCGAATTCGGCCGGGCTCCGGTAGCCCAGCGCCGAGTGGCGTCGCTTCCTGTTATAGAAGACCTCGATGTACTCGAACAGAGCCTGGCAATCGTGTTCTCAGAGCATGCGACACCGCGCGCGATGAGTTCGCGTTGCACTCGGGGAGATCCGTAGGTGTTCCGACTCTCGGCATGCGCTTGGCGTCGCCTGGCGCGCCTGCTGAGCGGCCGGCCGATCCAGGCGTAGTAGCCGCTGCGGGAGACCTCGAGCACCTTGCACAAGAGCTCCACAGGAAACTCATCCTGGTGGTTTCGGATAAAGTTGAACCTCACGGTTCTTGCCTCGCGAAGTAAGCCGCCGCTTTTTTAAAATCTCGCGCTCCATGAGGAGCCGCTGGTTCTCCTGGCGCAGGCGACGAACTTCGAGGCGCAAAGCGGCTTCGCCATTGGGCGCGGCAACAGCTTCGGCACCGAATTGCTTGATCCAGCTGCGCAGGGAGTGCGGGTCGACGCCGAGGCTCTTCGCCGCGTCGCGGACGCTGTAGCCGCGCTGCTCAACCAGCTGGACTGCCGAACCCTCGAACTCCCGACTGTACCTTCGCTTCGTCATGGGCAACCCCTTTCTTGGGCACTATTCTATGCCCTCGGAGCGCCCACTTTTCGTGGGGAAGGAGAGTCCCACCGTCAGGACTGCTCATCCTTGCTCGTTCCAAAGAAAAGGGGCTCGGTCGTTGGACCGAGCCCCTTGAGTGACGCGACGGTGCACGCGGCGTGCGTGCGCTCAGATGTCTGAGTACAGGAAGAACTCGTAGGGGTGCGGGCGGAGGCGAATGGCATCCACCTCGTTGGTCCGCTTGTACCAGATCCAGGTATCGATGACGTCGGGCGTGAAGACGTCGCGGCGCAGCAAAAACTCGTGGTCGTCTTCGAGCGCCTTGAGCGCCTCGTCGAGCGACCCGGGGGCCTTGGGCACCTTGGCCAGCTCCTCGGGCTCGAGGTCGTACATGTCCTTGTCGAACGGCTCGCCCGGGTTGATCTTGTTCTGGATGCCGTCCAGGCCGGCCATGAGGATGGCCGAGAAGGCGAGGTACGGGTTGCACGAGCTGTCCGGGCAGCGGAACTCGACCCGCTTCGCCTTGGGGCTGGGCGAGTACATCGGGATGCGGCAGGACGCGGAGCGGTTGCGCCGACTGTAGGCCAGGTTCACCGGCGCTTCGTAGCCCGGCACGAGCCGCTTGTAACTGTTGGTCGTCGGCGCGCAGAAGGCCAACAGCGCCGGAGCGTGGTGCAGGATGCCGCCGATCGCGTGCAGCGCCATCTCGGAGAGCCCGGCATAGCCGGATCCGGCGAAGAGCGGCTTCTCCCCCTTCCAGAGCGAGAAGTGCGTGTGCATGCCCGACCCGTTGTCCTGGAAAAGCGGCTTGGGCATGAAGCTGGCAACCTTGCCGTGCTTGCGACACACCTGCTTCACGATGTACTTGTACTTGAGCACACTGTCCGCCATGCGGACCAGCTCCTGGAACCGCATGTCGATCTCGCACTGCCCGCCCGTGGCTACCTCGTGGTGCTGCGCCTCGATGTCCACTCCACAGTCGATCATGTGCAGCATCATCTCGGTGCGCAGGTCCTGCAGGCTGTCCGACGGCGGCACTGGGAAGTAACCCTCCTTGAGCCGGATCTTGTAGCCGAGGTTCGGCTTCTCGTCCCGCCCGGTGTTCCAGCGCCCCTCGGCCGCGTCGACAAAGTAATAGCCCGAGTTGTGGGTCTGGTCGTAGCGGATATCATCGAACACGAAGAACTCGAGCTCCGGGCCCATGTAGCACGTGTCCGCGATACCGGTCGACTTCATGTAGTTGACCGCCTTGCGGGCCACGTTCCGTGGGTCGCGCGAGTAGTCCTCCTTCGTGATCGGGTCCTGAATATTGCAGATCATGGTGAGCGTGGTGTGCTCCATGAACGGATCGATGAAGGATGTTTCCGGCTGCGGCACCACGAGCATGTCGCTCTCGTTGATCGCCTGCCAGCCGCGAATGCTCGACCCGTCGAACCCGAGACCCTCCTCGAACACGTCCTCTTCCAGCTTGTTCACGGGGATCGTGAAATGCTGCCAGAGCCCGGGAAAATCCATGAAGCGAAGATCGACCGCCTTTACCTCCCGTTCGCGGCAGAGCGCAAGCACTTCTTTGGGCGTCACTGGAGAATCCCCTTTCGTAAAGCCAACCCTAATTGCGTCCAACCCCAATACGAGGGGGTCACGGAAAGCCAGGTCCGGTGTGAGCAATGCGGAAGAAAAAGCGTGTGACCACGAGGACAAAGTGCTCGAGGTGTGTGCTCGGCCGTGACGCAAAGCAAGCGGCATGCCCGTTTTGCCGGCCGCTCTATCGAGCGGGCACGTTAATCGCTAATCGGCCGAATTGCAAGCAGTTGGGGAGAGACGCGCAGCACCCCCCTTCCCAACCGCCGGGCGTCCTTTTGCCTGGTTTTTACGCAGCGATTGGAAGAAAACCGGGCACGCCGCGCGCGATTTGGCGGCGTGGCTCGTGAGCGTACCCATCCCGTTTGCCAGGATCGTCGCGGGGAACGACCTTCGGAGAGCACGATGCCGCGCTTCGTCATCCTCGAACACCAGCACCAGGGAGTGCACTGGGACTTCATGCTCGAGGCCGGGGGGGGGCTACGCACCTGGCGGCTGGACGAGCCGCCTTCCCAAGCGGCCGCGATCATGGCCCGCGCGATCGCCGAGCACCGCCTCTTCTATCTGGACTACGAAGGGAGCGTGAGCGGCGGGCGGGGCACGGTGCATCGTTGGGACAGCGGGGCGTTCGAGTGGCTTGAGGACCGGCCGGGTCGCGTTGTCGTCCGGATTGCCGGACGCCGCGTCGCCGGTGCCGCCTACCTGGTGAGCGATGCGTCGGGGATCTGGACGTTCCGGCTCGCATCAGCGGATGCGCTGGGCACCGCGTCCAGCGCGCCGGCCACGTGATGGCCGTGCGACTGGCCGGCCAGGCGGATGCTTCCCTGATCCAGGTCGACGTGTTCGATCTCGATGTTGCTCGGGTGGTCGGGCGGTGTGAGCCGGATGAGGGCGACCGGGTTGGTTCCGTGCTTCTTCCACTCCACGTCGAGCTTCGCCGACTGCGCCGCGGCGGAGAGCGTGCCCATGACCTGGTTCGACGGCAGCGGGAGCACCCCCGCGCGCACCCGCTCGAACTCCACCGCGATCAGGTTCGGCTCCGGCAGCCAGACACGGCCCTGCAGCGAAATGACCGCGTGTAGCGGGCCGCGCTCGACGCGGAACCCCAGCGTGACGCGTCCGCGATGAAACGCCACGCGCGGCGCGGTGACCCCGCGCGGCAGCACGCCGGCGTGCTTCTCCGCGAAGTCCGTGGCGAGCCAGGCGTTGACCTGGACTGCCTGGAACGTGCTGCTCCAACGCGGTTCGTTTTCGATCTCGTTGAAGAGAGCGGTCGACCGCCGCACGAACTGGCGGGACTCCACCTCGCGCTGGTCCGCCGGCAAGGCATCGATCTGAGCGTAGAACGCCGGCACGCGCGCGGCCAGGGCGACCAGCAGCACGCCGAGCAGCCCCAGGCAAAAAGCGCCGCCGATAGCGCACACGATCTTCCGCTTCCATGCGGCCGATCCGAGCATTCTTGGCCCTCGCCGAAATGGGCAGGGAACGGTTCCGGTCTCGAATGGAGGGCGAATGTTATTTCAAGCCCTCGAACCTGTCAACGCGGACTTGGGATTCTGGGAGGAGTGAGTGGTCTGGAGTAGTTTTGCCGGGCACAACCGGGCATGCCCGCCAGCGTGCGGAACCGCCGACGAACGCCGATTCACGCCGATGAAGCCGCGAGGCATACGCACGCTCCGCTTCGCGCACTTCCTCTGGGTCGGCGTCCATCCGCGTTCATCGGCGGTTTCTCCCTTGGAGGCGGCGGTCCAACGGCCCGACGCGTCTCACCGGCTGGCTGTCGGGCGCTGACGCTTCCGGTTCGGCCGGTTGCCGCTTCCGCTGATTGACGTTCCCCGAACACCGCTCTTAGAATTGCGCCGAACCTTCAGGAGACCATGCATGGCCCAGGCCGCCCCATCGGGAAAGATCGACAGCGTTCTCAACGAGAAGCGCAGCTTTGCGCCGCCGGCCGAATTCAGCCGGCACGCCCACATCCAATCGCTCGCCGACTACGAGCGGCTCTGGCAAGAAGCCAAGAACGAGCCGGAGAAGTTCTGGGCGCGCTACGCCGACGAGCTGAGCTGGTTCCAGCGCTGGACGAAGGTGCTGGAATGGGACGAGCCTTACGCCAGGTGGTTCGTGGGGGCGACCACGAACCTTTCGGTGAATTGCGTCGATCGACACCTGGCGGGTCCGCGCAAGAACCAGGCGGCCATCGTCTGGGAAGGGGAACCGGGCGACAGCCGGGTGCTGCGCTTCCAGGACCTGCACCGCGAGGTTTCGAAGTTCGCCAATGTGCTCAAGGGGCTCGGCGTGCGCAAGGGGGATCGGGTCACCATTTACATGGGCATGGTGCCGGAACTGCCGATTGCCATGCTCGCCTGCGCTCGCATCGGCGCCGCGCACAGCATTGTCTTCGGCGGATTCTCGGCCGAAGCGCTGGCGGACCGCAACAACGACGCGCAGTCGAAGCTGCTCATCACGTGCGATGGAAGCTACCGGCGCGGCAATGTCGTGCTGCTCAAGGAGAACGCCGATGCTGCCATGGAGAAGTCCCCCACCGTCGAGAAGTGCGTGGTGTTCCGGCGCGTGGGCAACTCGGTCGCGATGAAGCCGGGGCGGGACCTCTGGTGGCACGAGCTCATGGCGGGGGCGTCGGCCGACTGCCCCCCCGAGCCGCTCGACGCCGAGCACCCGCTCTACATCCTCTACACGTCGGGCACGACCGGGAAGCCGAAAGGGATCGTGCACACGACCGGCGGCTATATGGTCGGCACATACCTCACGTCGAAGTGGGTGTTCGATCTGAAAGACGACGACACGTTCTGGTGCACGGCGGACATCGGCTGGGTGACCGGCCACAGCTACGTCGTCTATGGGCCCCTAGCCAACGGCGTCACGCAGGTCATGTACGAGGGGGCGCCCGACTGGCCCGACAAAGACCGCTTCTGGCGCATCTGCGAAGAGCAGGGCGTGACGGTCTTCTACACCGCCCCGACCGCGATCCGCACCTTCATGAAGTGGGGCGCCGAGTATCCCCGCCGGTGCAATCTGTCACGTCTGCGGCTTCTGGGCACAGTCGGCGAGCCGATCAATCCCGAAGCGTGGATGTGGTACCATAAACACATCG
>JBGPMX010000346.1:0-5879 GCA_041487215.1 Planctomycetia bacterium
AGGATCTGGGCGCGGGCCGCGTCCTGCTCTGGACGGTGACGGCCGACAAGGACTGGAGCGACTGGCCAACCGAGCCCAGCTACGTGCTGGCGGTGCGTGAAGCGGCGCGGGCGATCTGCCGGGGGGACGCAAACGACCGCAACCTGACCGCCGGGGATACGATCCGGCGCCTGGTGCCGCCGCGCGACCAGGTCCATTCGCCCACCGTCGAGGCGCCCGCGGCCGAGTCGCCGCTCTCGGCCACGCTCGAGCAGGAGACCGTGGCGGGGCTGGCCGAGCCGCTGCGGGCACTGGCGTTCCGGGACACCGGCCGCGCCGGGCTGTACCGGCTGACGTGGCGCGACGCGTCGGACCAGCCGCAGCACGACCTGTTCGCGGTGAATCCGGATCGCCGTGAGAGCGAGCTGGCTCGGATCGCGGCGGACGACCTCCGCACCCTGTTCGGCAGCCTGGAGGTGCGCGTGATTCCGGCGCTCGCCGCGGCGGATGCACCGCTGGCGATCCGCGGCCAGGAGATCTGGCGCAGCATCGCCCTGGTCCTGCTCGGCCTGCTCGCGCTGGAAACCGTTTTCGCAACCTGGGCCGGCCGGCAACGGTAACTGATCTGGAAACCGAATGCACCACGGAGACACTGAGGCACGGAGCCAGCCATGCTTATCGAGGAAGAACGGACGCATGCGATCATCGGTGCCGCCATCGAAGTGCATCGTGAGCTGGGCCCCGGGTTGCTCGAGTCAGCATATGAAGAATGCTTGTGCCATGAACTCAACCTCCGTGGAGTGCCTTTCAGACGTCAGCAGCCGCTGCCGGTGGTCTATAAAGGGCTACAGCTCGATTGCGCATACCGTCTCGACGTGCTCGTAGGCGACGCGGTCGTTGTAGAGGTCAAAGCGGTTGAATCACTTTTACCTGTTCACGAGGCTCAGCTGATTACCTATTTGAAGCTGAGCTCAAAGAAGGTTGGGCTTCTCATTAACTTCTGTGTTCCGGTGCTGAAGGATGGGATCGTGCGCAGAGTTCTTTAACTCTGCTCCGTGTCTTCGTGTCTCTGTGGTGGTTTTGATGACCCGATTGTTGCGCTGGTTTCTGGGAGTGGACGCATCGCCCGAGTGGGCATCGGGCGGCTCGTGGCACCTTGAGTTTCACGCGCTGCCGCAAGGTCCGTGGGCGCTGGCCGGCGTCGCGCTGGCCGTGGCCGCCGTCGCCGGCGTCGCCTGGCTCTACCGGTTCGAGGGACGTGAGTTGCCGGCCGCCGTGCGGCGACTGCTCGCCGCGCTGCGCCTGCTCGTGCTCGCGGGCGTCGCCTTCATGCTGCTCGAGATGGTGGTAGTCCTGACCAAGAAGGAATACGTCCCCGCCCACCTGCTCGTGCTGCTCGATACGTCCGAAAGCATGGGGCTCGAGGACCCCTACACGGACGCGGCGGCGGCACGGGCGACCGCCGAGCGGCTCGGCTTCCGGCAGGCAAACGGCGTGCCCGACACCGAGGAGCTGCGCCGGCACACCCGGCTCGACCTGGCCGCGCGCTCGCTCGACGCGCTGCGCGACCCGCTCGGCGAACGCCGGGTCATCGACGCGTACAGCTTCGCCACGGCGCTCGAACCGATCGAGGACCTGGGCGCGCTCGACGACCTCCGCCCGGCCGGCATCGCCACGGGCATCGGGGACGCGATCAAGAACGCGCTGGCAGCGCACCGCGGCCAGCCCCTGGCCGGCATCCTGCTGGTCAGCGACGGCCAGTCGAACACCGGCGAGGACCCGCGCAAGGCGGCCGAGCAGGCGGCCAAGGAGGGCGTCCTCATCAACGCCCTCGCGGTGGGCACCGCCGACGGGCCGCGCAATGTGCGGCTCGCCGATCTCGAGACCAGCCCCGTCGTCTTCGTACGCGACCCGATCGAGATCGGCGTGGTCATCGAGTCGCATGGGCTCAAGGGGTCGACCGCCACCGTCCTGCTCGAGACGCGCAAGGACTCCGGCAACTGGGACGAGATCGGCCGCGAGGTGGTCGTGCTTGGCGAGGACGCGATGCTCCAGCATATCGCGTTCCGCTACACGCCCGACGCCACCGGGCAGCTCGATCTCCGCGCCCAGGTGCTCGACGCCGGCCCCGAGCTGACGCTGGCGGACAACGCCGCCACCAAGTCGGTCCGGGTGATCCGCCAGAAGATCCGCGTGCTGCTCATCGCCGGCAGCCCATCGAACGAGGTGCAGTTCCTGCGCAACGCGCTGCTGCGCGACACGGCGCTCGAATTCGCGTCGTGGCTGCAGACGGCGGGCGAGGGGTACGAGAACGTCGGCCACCGCCCGCTGCGCCGCCTGCCCGCCAGCCAGGAAGAGCTCGATCGCTTTGACGTGGTCATTCTGTTTGACCCGGACATGGCCAAGCTGGGCGTCGCCTGGCCCGAAATGCTCACGAAGTTCGTGGGCAACGCCGGCGGCGGGCTGGTGGTTGTTGCCGGCGAGCTGCATGCGCAGCAGCTTTTTGGCGGCGGGACGGCCGAGGCAGCGGCCGGCATGGACAACACGTGGATCAAGATCCTGCCTGTGGTGCGCGACCCGGGACTGTACCAGTCGGCTGCCGAAGTGCGCTTGAGCGCGCGCGAGAGCTGGACGCTCGAGGTGACCGCCGAAGGGCTCGAGGACCCGGTCTTCCGTTTCGCGCCGGAGTCCGAACGCAACAAGGAGATCCTGGCCAGCCTGCCCGGCATGTACTGGCACTTCCCGGTGACGCGGGCGAAACCGGGGGCGACCGTGCTCGCGCGCCACGGCGATCCTCGCATGACCAATGCGTTCGGCCGCCACGTGCTCATGGCTACGCAGCTCTACGGGCCCGGCCGCACCGTCTTCATCGGCTTCGACAGCACGTACCGCTGGCGCTACCTGCACGAGGAGTACTTCGACGGCTTCTGGGCGCGGCTGGTCGACCGGGTCGGCCGCAGCAAGCTGCTTGGCGGCCGCCACCCCTTCACGCTGGCCACCGACAAGAGCAGCTACCGCGTGGGCGATCGCGTGACGCTCACCGCGCGTTTCGTCAACAGCTCGGACCTTTCGGCCGCCCTGGGAGGCCTGAGCGCCGAGGTCGAGATCGCGGGGCAGCTGCCCCAGGCGCTTAGCCTGGAAGCGATGCCCGAGGAGCCCGGCGCGTTCCAGGTCGCGTTCGTGGCGCAGGAGCCGGGCTCCGCAACCCTCCGAGTACTGCCCAGCATGGAATCGGACCCCGAGTCCGGCGGGCCGCGTGCCGCGACGCTGACGTTCCGCGTAGAACCGGCCCGGCAGGAACTGGATAACCCCACGCTGAATCGGGCCCTGCTCGACGAAATCACCCGCACGACGGGCGGCATGACCGTGCGGCTGGCAGAGGCCGATCAGCTCGCCTCGGCCTTCAAGGTGCACGAGGTGGAGCACGTGCTGGAGTTTCGCGACGAAGTATGGGACGCGCCGGCAATCTTCGCCAGTATCATGCTGCTGCTGACCGCAGAATGGTGGCTGCGCAAGAAGTACCGCATGGCGTGAGGAGTGAGTGGTGAGGAGTCGTCTTACCACTCACCACTTACTACTCACCACTCACTCTGTGAGGGGACCGCGCATGAGTGTGGTCGTGGGGAGAGCGCTGGTGGATGAACTGAGCGAAGCGCGGCGTGTCGTAGAGCATCGTCTCGACGCGGTGCGGCGCCGCGTGCGCGCCCGGCTCCTGCTCGAAGGAGTCGCCTGGACGCTCGGCACCCTGGGCGCGCTCGCCGGCATCAGCCTTCTTGCCGATTGGGTGTTGCGGATCGGCCTGGCGAACCGGATCGGGCTGGCGGCGCTGACGGCCGCCGCGGTGCTCGCCGTGGCATACCGCAAGTTGCTGCGGCCACTGCTCGTCCCGCTGGGCGACATGGACGTCGCCGTGCTGCTCAACCGGCATCAGCCGGGCGTCGCGCAGCGTGTGGCGACGGTGCTCGAACTCCCGCGGCTGATCGACGGGCCGTTCCGCGCCTCACCGGCGATGGTGCATGCCGCCGTGCGGCAGGACGCGACGCTGCTGGCTGGGACCGACTTACTGGCGCCGCTGGATGACGGCCGCGCCCGGCGGTTTGCCGGGCTGCTCGCGGTGGTGCTCGTAGTGCCCACCGTCTTTTCGGCAGTCTTTCCCGGCATCGCGCGGCTCTGGACCGAGCGTTGGCTGCTCGGTTCCAGCGTGCGCTGGCCGCAAACGACCTATCTGGCGCTCATCGGTCTGGCGGACGACGGGCGGCTGATCGTGCCGCGCGGCGAGCCGCTGGCGCTGCAGGTGGTGGCGCGCCCGGAGAGCGTGCGCGTGCCGGACCAGGTCGCGCTCTACTACCGTGCTTCGGGCGGGCCGGCCAGGCAGGCAACCTTCACGCGGTTCGCGACGAACGATTTCCGCTACGAGCTGCCGCCAGTCGTCGAGCCCCTCACACTCACCGTGACGGGCGGCGACGACGTACTCGGACCGGTGGCGATCGAACCAATCGACCGGCCGACCGTCGCGAAGCTCACGCTGCTCGCGCGCGACCCGGGCCGATCGGACGCGGCGGTGCGGGAGTTCGACGGCAGCGAGGGGCAGCTGCTCTTCTTGCCCCGCACCGAGCTCGAGCTGCACCTGACAGCGCGCGAGCCGGTGCGCGCGGCATCGCTGACCTCCAAAACCGGCAGCGCACCGCCGCTCGAGCGCGAAGACACCCGGAACTACGCGGCGCGCTGGTCGCTGAGCGAGCCGCTCGCGCTCGAGATCCAGCTAGTCGGCGCGGCGGGCGGTCTTACCTCGCGTCCCTACGTGCTCTCGATCGGCCTGCTCAAAGACCGCGCGCCGCGTGTCGCCGTCCGATCATCGGGCGTCGGGCCGCGTGTCACGCCGCAGGCGCGGATTCCGATCGCACTGCACGCGACCGATGACATCGCTCTGACCGAGGTGGCTCTCGAGCTCGAGCGCATCGGCGTCGCCGAGAAGGAGCGCGAGCGATCGCCGCGTCCATCGGGTGCCCCCGCCGCGCCTGCGGGGGACGACGACGGCGCGGGGGAAGAGCCCGCCGCCAAGACACCTCCGAAGGCGACGCGCATCGCGGTCGAAGCGCCGGACGCTGACGAGACCCGCGAGCTCGAGCGGCAGACCGAGGTGGTGCTGGCGAGCCGCGCGCTGCTGCCCGGTACGGCCCTGCGGCTGCGTGGTCTGGCCAGCGATAACTGCGCCGACGGCAGCCAGACCGGCACTTCGCGCTGGCTTACGTTCCGCGTCGTGACGCCCGAGGAGCTCTTCCACGAGATCCTCATGCGGCAGCGCGCCGAGCGGGCCAAGTTCCGCGCGGCGCTCGGCACGGCCAAGGAGCAGGCCGACACGCTCGAAAACGCGATCAGCCCCGAGGACGTGGACGGCCTGGTGCGGAAACACCAGGTCATCGAGCGCCAGGTCTCGCAGGTCGCCAACCGGCTCGACGCCTCGCTCACCGAGATGCGCCTGAACGACGTCGGCAGCGCCCAGGCGCTCGAACTGCTCGACGCCCAGGTGATCACGCCGATGCGCGAGCTGGCCGGCGACCCCATGCCCGCCATGCGCCGCGTGCTGGCCCAGATGGCGTCTGAGCGGAGCAACCCCGGTCCTCATCAGGAGAAGGCCCGCGAGCTCCAGAGCGAGATCGTGGCTACGATGCAGCGCATCCTTGACCAGATGGCGCAGTGGGAGAGCTTCGTGGACGTGGTCAATCAGCTCCGCGGGATCCTCAAGGCGCAGAACCAGATGATCGATGCGACCGAGGAGACACGCAAGCAACGTACCAAGAGCATTTTCGACGAATAGAGAGGAAGACGAAAGGCGAAAGACGAAAGGCGAAAGACGAAAGGCGAAAGACGAAAGGCGAAAGACGAAAGGCGAAAGACGA
>JBGPMX010000347.1:0-5867 GCA_041487215.1 Planctomycetia bacterium
CACGGTCACACATTCCAGACCCCGAAGGGTCCGGCATAGTGCTCCCATCGCTTGTAGGCGGCATGGTTTCAGGTTCAGTAACCTCCCCTAAAAGGGGTTCTTCCCATCTTTCAATCGCCCTACTAAGTTCACTATCGGTCACCAGAGAGTGCTTAGCCTTGCGGGATGGACCCCGCGGATTCGAGCCGAGTTCCACGTGTTCGGCCCTACTCGGGAGCTGATCGGGAGAGTCGATTCCACCGCATACGGGACTATCACCCGCTGTGGTTCCACTTTCCAGAGGATTCTGCTCGGAACGACTTTTGTAACTCCCCGGTTCTGCACCGGACCAGTCCCACGACCCCGGCCGGACTTAATCCAGCCGGTTTAGGCTGTTCCCCGTTCGCTCGCCGCTACTGAGGGAGTCGCGGTTGCTTTCTTTTCCTCCGGGTACTGAGATGTTTCAGTTCTCCGGGTTCGCGATACCCGGCCTATAGATTCAGCCGGGATCAATTCGGGCATCCTGGGATCAAAGCCCGTTTGGCGGCTCCCCCAGGCTTATCGCAGTCTTCCACGCCCTTCATCGCCTTCTGGTGCCAAGACATCCCCCATGCGCCCTTAGTAGCTTGACCACAATGATTCTTTCCTCTCCAAGAGCAAAAGAGCCACCATGGGCTACCATGAGGCCCCACCCCCGAAACCAGCCGCGTCGGCCAGCCCCGGTTAGCAGGACCTCCGTAACGATGATCCTTCAGCCTCTCACTAAGAGCTTGCAATAGTAGAGAAGTCGCAAAACGCCCGGCCGGACCCCGCCGGCATGCAACCGGCGAGTCGTCCCGGCGACACGAGGCCGTCGGAACGCCCAACCAAGCGCCTTGGCTACCACTCGTACCACTACCGAATTGTCAAAGAGCGTTGAACTGCGAAGGCGTGAACTTCCCTGGAAGGACTTTCGCGTCTCGCCATTCCTGGCTGGAAATGACCAGAAGCCGCGCCACTCCACGCATGACGCCGCTTGCGGCCACCTCGACAGCCTAAACCGACAGCCTTAAACCATCGCCGGCCTGCCCCGCCCGCCCCGCGAACAGGGCTGAGCACGGTATAATAAGGCTCCGCCCCCCATTGTCAACCCCCGCAACACGGATTTTCCCTGCGATCCCGCTCGCCGCGCCGCAACAGCCGAGCTCGCTCCGGTGGAGATGACCGGGATCGAACCGGCAACCTACGGCTTGCAAAGCCGGCGCTCTCCCAGTTGAGCTACATCCCCCGACGCCAGAGGTCAGAAGTCAGAGCAGACGAGCGGCTCTACGACGCCGGGCTGACCTCTGGCTTCTGACCTCTGCCGCTCTGGTAAGTGGGCGCACCAAGAGTCGAACTTGGGACCTCAGCTTTATCAGAGCTGCGCTCTAACCAACTGAGCTATGCGCCCGTTCCCGCAAAACAACTCTGGCTCCGATCGCCGCCCCCCCGGTCCGCCCCGGTGCATCGCTGGTCGCGAGCCTCGCTCGAACGCTCGCCGTGCGCAGCACGAGAATTCTATCGACCGAACCCGCCTTGTCAACGATCCGAATCTTCTCCGCCGCTTCATGCTACCAAATCCCGGCACCACGAAGAAGTTCCGCCCGGCGTTTGCAGTTGCGTGCCCGGTACAGCTTTGTTAGCAAGTCCCCATGCACGCCCCCGCCACGCGCCGCGATAAGCTCCGCCCCCGCCTGATCAAGCAGCGGGCCGACGCCGTCCTGGTCTCGAACGAAGCCAACGTCCGCTACCTCACCGGCTTTCGGGGCGATTCGAGCTGGTTGGTCGTCGGCCGAGACAAGTGCGTGCTGATCAGCGATGGCCGGTACACCGGCGAGATCGCCGAAGAATGCCCGGATCTCGACACCCACATCCGGCGTACAACGGGTGAGAAATTGGCCGCTGCGCTCGCCAAGGTCTTGCGCTCGATGCGGGTCAGCCGCCTGGCCTACGAGCGATCCATCACGGTGGCCGAGCTCGGGGAGCTCGAACAGGAGCTCCGCCGCACCCAGCTGGTCGGCTGGGACGGGGCGGTCGAAGCGCTGCGGGCGCGCAAAGACGCCGCGGAAATTGAAGCGATCCGCGGCGCGATCGGAATGGCAGAGCGCGCCTTTCGGATGCTCCAGGCGACGCTCCGGCCGTCGGACACCGAAAAGGAGCTGGCCGACCAGATGGAGAACTTCTTGCGTCGCTCGGGGGCTGAGCGGGCTTCGTTCGAGACGATCATCGCCGTAGGAGAGCGCACGGCACTGCCGCACGCACGGCCGACCTCCGCGCCCGTCCGGGAAGCGGCCCCGCTCTTGGTCGACTGGGGGGCGAGCGGCCCGCTGTACAAGAGCGACTTGACGCGCATGCTGGTCGTCCGTAAAATCCCGGCCAAACTCGAAGCCGTATATGAGGTTGTGTTGAGAGCTCAGCAGCGGGCCATCAGCAAAATTCGGCCCGGCGTGCGGGGCAGGGACGTGGACGCGGAGGCGCGCGCGGCGATCGCCGAATCGGGTTACGGCCGCTTCTTCACGCACGGCACGGGGCACGGAATCGGTTTGGAGATCCACGAAGCCCCGTCGTTGCGCCCGAATTCCGAGACGGTTCTTCAGCCGGGCATGGTGGTTACGGTCGAGCCCGGGATCTACCTTCGAGGCTGGGGCGGGGTCCGAATCGAAGACGATGTCCTTGTGACGCGCGACGGGCACGAGGTCCTGTCGAGCCTGCCCAAGGGTCTCGCTTCCGTGCTCATTCCTTAGCCGGCGTTCGCTTCCGTCGCGCCCTTTGTGCCGTATTCGGTTGTCGCGCTCAGGTCACTGAAAGATCAGCCGCCGCGAGCGGACGCCGCTCGGGGCGGGCTTCTCAAGACGGGGGGGGTTGATGGGAAAAGAGACAATCGACTCCACAGACGCCTTCGATCTCCGCATCCTCCGTCAGATCGTCAAGCTCATGAACGAGAACGACCTTGCGGAGGTCGATCTTCGCAACGCGACGCAGCGCATCCGGCTGCGGAAACAGGGGGGCGAGCTGACGCCCGTGCTCTCCGCCGCCCCGGCCATCTCCCCGCACGGGCCTGCCGCCCCGCCGGTCCCCGCGGAGCCCAAGGCGGCAGCGGCCGAGAGCACGGCCCACCTGGTCGAGATCACCAGCCCGATGCTCGGCACGTTCTACCGCGCCAGTTCCCCCGACGCCGAGCCGTTCGTCCAAATCGGCACGCACGTCGAATCGGAAACGATCGTCTGCATCATCGAGGCGATGAAGGTGTTCAACGAGATCGCGGCGGAAAAACGGGGCAAGATCGTCGCCGTGCTCGTCGAGAACGGCCACCCCGTCGAGTACGGCCAGCCACTCTTCCGGATCGATCCCACCGGTTAACCATTCGTCTTCAGTTTCACCACGGAGGCACGGAGACACCGAGGCGATTCAATGCCGAAACGCAGGAGGGGAATTGGATTCCGAGTCCGCTCCTTCTCCGTGTCTCGGTGTCTTCGTGGTGATTGGCCGTAATGTTCCAACGCATCCTGGTAGCCAACCGCGGTGAGATCGCCCTGCGGGTCATTCGTGCCTGCAAGGAGATGGGCGTCGAGGTGGTGGCGGTCTACAGCGAGGCCGACCGCGGCGCCGCGTACCTGGACCTGGCCGACGACGCCTTCTGCATCGGGCCGGCGTCGAGCCGCGAGAGCTACCTGGACATCGCGCGCATCATCTCGGCCGCCGAGATCGCCGACGTGCAGGCGATCCACCCCGGTTACGGCTTTCTGTCCGAGAACCCGCACTTCGCCGAGGTGTGCCGGTCGTGCAACATCGAGTTCATCGGGCCGTCGCAGGAGGCCATGCTGCGGCTGGGGAACAAGACCGAGGCGCGCGCGCTGGCACGCTCGGCCGGCGTGCCGATTGTGCCGGGCAGCCCCGGGCCGGTCGAGGAGGATCGCGAGGCGCTGCGGCTGGCCCACGAGATCGGCTACCCGGTGCTGATCAAGGCGGCGGCGGGGGGCGGCGGGCGAGGCATGCGCGTGGCGCGCAACGATATTTCGCTGCAGACCGGGCTCAAGCAGGCGCGCGCCGAGGCCCAGGCGGCATTCAAGGACGCCAGCGTCTACCTGGAGAAATACATCGAGCAGCCGCGGCACATCGAGATCCAGATCCTCGCCGACAACCACGGCACCGTGCTGCACCTCGGCGAACGCGACTGCTCGCTGCAGCGCCGCCACCAGAAGGTGGTCGAGGAGACGCCGGCGCCCGGCCTGCGCGACGACGTGCGCGAGGCGATCTGCCAGGCCGCCGTCCGGCTCGCCCAGGCCGCCGGCTACACCAACGCCGGCACCTGCGAGTTCCTCATGGACAAGGAGCAGAACTTCTACTTCATCGAGGCCAATGCACGCATCCAGGTCGAGCACCCCATCACCGAGATGGTGACGGGCATCGACCTGGTGAAGTGGCAGATCCGCATCGCGGCCGGCGAAAAGCTCGCCTTCGCGCAGGGCGACATCCGACCGCAGGGGGCCGCCATCGAGTGCCGCATCAACGCCGAGGACCCGTTCGCCAACTTCCGCCCCAGCCCGGGCCGCATCACCGTGTGGCGCCCCGCCGGCGGACGCGGCGTGCGCCTGGACAGCCACGTCAGCGCCGGCTACATCGTGCCCGCCAGCTACGACTCGATGATCGCCAAGCTCATCGTACACCAGGCCACGCGCGTCGAGGCGATCGCCTGCATGCGTCGAGCCCTGGCCGAATTTCACGTCGAAGGAATCAAGACGATCATTCCGCTGCTCCGCGAGATCTTCAACCACACCGGCTTTATCGAGGGGCAAGTCGACACCACGTTCATCGAACGAAACTGGGCCGGCTCCGAGCGCCAAGGGGGAGACGGCGCCGAGCGCCGGGCGTAGGGCGTGCGTGCGTGTGTGCGTAGGGCGTCTAAGCGTTCCAGCGCCTACCCCTCACTACCGAGCGATCTGCCGTCCGCACCAGTCGCTTGCGCGTCAGACTTCCCTGGTACGCTCGCACGCTCGCACGCCCTACGCTCGCACGCGTGTACGCTCGCACGCTCGGCGCGGCCGCTGTATCATGGACCTTTCGGTCACGGGCTCATAGGGAGCGATGTCCTCACCATGATTGTCGGCATCTTGACGGGAGGCGGGGATTGCCCCGGCCTGAACGCGGTCATCCGGTCCGTCGTGCGCAAGGTGGCCAACGTCGGCGGCAGCTGCGTCGGCATCCTCGACGGTTGGCGCGGCCTCATCAAGGATCTCACGCGGCCCCTCAGCGTGGCGGACACGGACGGCCTCATCGACCGGGGCGGCACCATCCTCGGCACGTCGCGCACCAACCCCTATAAAGACCCGAAAGATCGCGGGCCGGTCGAGGCGATCCGGGCGAGCTTCGCCGGCCACCATCTGGACGCCGTCGTGGCCATCGGCGGCGATGACACCCTGGGCGTCGCGAACAAGCTCTGGAACGAAGAGCGGCTCCCCATGGTGGGCGTGCCGAAAACCATCGATAACGACCTGTCGGTCACCGACTTCACGTTTGGATTCGATACCGCCGTGAACGTGGTCGTGGAGGCGGTGGACCGCATCCGCACCACCGCCGAGAGCCACCGCCGCATCATGGTCATCGAAACGATGGGGCGCGAGGCCGGCTGGATCGCCTGCTTCGGCGGCATCGCGGTCGCCGCCGATTACATCCTGATCCCCGAAGAGCCGATCGACACCGAGCACCTCTGCGAGGTGCTCAAGCGGCGCCGCGCGGAGGGCAAGACGTACGGCCTGGTGGTGGTGAGCGAGGGGGCACGTTTCCCCGAGACCGTGGCATTGGTGCAGGAGCAGGAGATCGATCAGTTCGGCCACGTGCGGCTGGGCGGCATCGGCCAGGCGGTGGCGGAC
>JBGPMX010000348.1:0-5862 GCA_041487215.1 Planctomycetia bacterium
GAGAAGGCCATCATCAATGTCGGATCCGTGGGACAGCCGCGTGACGGGAACCCGAGCGCTTGCTACGTCGTGCTCAACGACGGCAAGCTGACCTATCGACGCGTCGCCTACGACTTCGAGCCGACGATCCGGAAGATCTACGAGATCCCCGACCTGGACAACTTTTTAGGCGACCGCCTGCGCGAGGGACGCTGACCGGACGCGGCGGCGCGCGGCGGTTTTCCTCCGCGCGCTCGTTCGGCGCACTTGGTGCCGCTGCGGGCCGCTCGAGCGCGATCTCTTGGGCGCCCATTGGCTCAGGGCCCCGCGACAGAGGGCCGCACCTGCCTCGCTCGGTTTTGTCCCACGCATTCGCTTGGTGAGATCTCATGGAAGAAAAACGTTTTTTTATCTTTCTGATCCTGACCAGTGTTCTCATCTTTTTGATGCCGCAGCTGGTGCAGCTCATCTGGCCAGCGCCGCCCCGGCCCCCGGCCGCGCCGCAGGCCGCGCCGGAGCAGAAGCCGGCCGCACCGGCCGAGGACGAGACAGGGGAGAAGGCGGAGCGGCCCGAGACGGCCCCCGCCGAACAGGCGGTAGCAGCGGCGAACCGGGCGGAAGCGCCGGCCGAGCCCGCTGCCGAGACCGGAGCAATCGGCTCGACCGACCCAGCCAGCGGGTTCAAGATGGAACTCGTCTGGACCAACCGCGGCGCTTCCATCCGCTCGATCCAGCTGGCCGAGTTTCGGGCCGAGGAGCGAACCGGGCCGCTGGAGCTCATCGGGTCGGACCGCGGCGAGCCCGGTTCGTTCGCCCTCGAGCTCGCTGACGTGCCCGCGCGGCTCGGCGAGCGAAACTGGACCGTGGTCTCGGTTGCGGACGAGCAGGGGGCCGAGTCCGTGCGGTTCGAAACCACGGTGCCCGAGCGGGGGCTCGCCATCGCCAAGACGTTCCACCTTACCAAGGACAGCTACGCGGTCAACCTGACCGTCGAGATCACGCAGGCGAGCGGCAAGGCCGATACGGTCTCGTACCGGCTGGGCGGCCCGCGCGGTTTCGTGGTGGAGGGCGTTTGGTACGCGAACAAGCTGCGCGACGTGGCCATCGGTGGGCCACAGAAGAATGACATCAAGCGCCAGACGGTCCGACCGATCGAGCTGGTCAAGGCCGCCGACACATGGCTGCGCGAGTTTCAGAAGATCGCCGGGCCGTGCGGCGAGGTCACCAAGGCCAGGTGGCTCGAAGACCCGGATCGCAACGAGGAGTGGTTCGTCCGGTTCGATCGCGATGGCGACAAGAAACTGTCGCCGGACGAATGGCGCGCGGCCGCGAAATACCTGGCCGGGGAACCGAAGAAATGGGCCGCCAGCCCGCTTCGCTTCGCCGGCGTCGAGGGGCAGTACTTCATGAACCTGATGCTCTTGCCGTCCGATAGCGAGCAAGGGCGCGGTTCGGTCGCGGTCCCCGTGCTCCTCGAGCGCGACTCGGAGTATCCCAATCGCAGCGATGTGAGCGTCGAGGTCCAATCCCCGTTGCTCGACGTCCAGCCCGGCAGTCCCGTCCGGCACGAGTATGCGATCTATGCCGGGCCCCGCTCGGCCGAGTACGTGCAGACGGTGGTCTCGGACGAGCGCACCGTGCACGCGATCCTGGCGTACGGCATGTTCAGCCGGATCTCGCGCATCATGGTCGGGATCCTCCGCTTCTTCCACGGCTGGGTGCACAACTGGGGCGTCGCGATCATCCTGCTCACGGTGCTCGTGCGCATGTGCATGTTCCCGATCAGCCGCCGCCAGGCCATCGCCGCGCAGAAGATGCAGCAGAAGATGGCGCTGCTCAAGCCAGAGCTGGACAAACTGCGCGAGAAGCACAAGAACAACCCGCAGGAGTTCGGCCGGGCGCAGCTCGAGCTGTGGCGCAAGCACGGCATGAACCCGCTGAGCCCGATGGCCGGTTGCCTCCCCGTGCTGCTCCAGATGCCCATCTTCATCGGCTTGTGGCAGGGGCTGCAGAGCGCGGTCGAGTTGCGTCAGTCGCCGTTCGTCCTCTGGATCGACAACCTGTCCGCTCCGGACATGCTCTTTCCGCTGCCGCTCGACAAGTTGCCGCTCGTCGGCGGGTACCTGGGCCCGTACTTCAACCTGCTGCCGATCCTCGTCGTCGGCCTGATGATCCTGCAGCAGAAGCTGTTTACGCCGCCCGCGACGGACCCGCAGATGGAATCGCAGCAGAAGATGATGAGCTACATGATGGTGCTGTTCGCGGTTTTCTTCTACAAGTTCCCGTCCGGGCTTTGCCTGTACATCATCGCGTCGACGTCGTGGGCGCTGATGGAACGCAAGCTGGTTCCCAAGATGCAGCATGCGACCGAGCCGCCCCCGAGCGAAGAGAAGGGGAAGCGCGGCGGCGGCGGCCGCGGCGGCGGCGGGCGGCCCGGCCGCGACGGCAAGGGTCCCCGGCCGTCCAGCGACAACGGCTCCAAGTGGACCGACAAGCTCAACGAGCTCATCAAACGCGCGAGCAAACGCTAGGAGAGAATCGGTGATCGGTCATCGGTTTTGTCATCCTGAGCGCAGCGAGGCACGAGCGGAGCGAAGGATCTAGGGTGGCATGCGCAAGCGGCTTTACCCAAGAAACGTCGAGGGGGCCCCGTGCGCCCTCCCATGTGGCGCCGGGCAAAGCCCACCCGACATCCAGGACACGATCGTTGCGCTCGCAACTCCGCGCGGGGGCGCGGCACGTGCGGTCGTGCGGCTGAGCGGGCCGCGCGCATGGGAAATTGCCGCCCGGTTCTGTGACGCGGAACCCCCCGCGCGCGCGGCGCAGCTTCGCCCCAGCGCCGCGGACGGCATGCTCGCACTGCCGGCGTTCCCAAGCCGCATCGCCTGTACGCTCCTGCGCGCGCAGTCGCCGCGCAGCTTCACCGGCCAGGATCTCGTCGAACTGCACACCATCGGTTGCCTGCCTGTCGTGGATGCTCTCATCTCCGCGTGCGTCACGGACGGCGCCCGGTTGGCAATGCCCGGCGAGTTCACGATGCGGGCTTTCTTGGCGGGCAAGATGGACCTTACGCGCGCGGAGGCGATCGCGGGGCTGGTCGACGCGACGAGCCCGCGGCTGGCCGCTGCCGCGCTGCGGCAGATGGCCGGCGGGATCGCCCGGCCGATCGAGCATTTGCGCGAACGATTTCTCGACCTCCTGGCCGAGCTCGAAGCCGGGCTCGACTTCGCCGAAGAGGACCTGGACCTCAGCAACCGCGCGGAGATCCGCGGCGCGCTGCTCGGCGCCCGCACCGAGCTGGGTGAACTGGGCGACCAGATGCGCGAGCGGACGGCCGCCGCCGGTGAGTCGCGCCGCGCCGTGCTGCTGGGCGCACCGAACGCCGGAAAGAGCTCGCTGTTCAACGCCCTGCTCGAGCGTGATGCCGCTCTGGTGAGCCGGCGCGCGGGAACCACTCGCGATTACCTGGTCGGCGAGCTAAGGCTCGGGACGGCGCGTGTCGAGTTGGTGGACACGGCTGGGATCGGCCCGAGTTCCATGGCGGTCGAGTCCATCGAGCGGAAAGCAGCGGTGGCGCGCGAGGGGGTTTCGGCCTCCGCGGAGCTGGTTCTTTGGTGCAGCGCGGCCGCGGGAACCGGCGCGCTGGAGTCCCGCCCCGCGTTTCCCGCCGACCAGCCCGTGCTGTTCGTCGCCACCAAGTGCGATCTGGCCAATTCGGCCGCGCGCGCGGCCGCCGTCGAAGACGCCGTGATCGCGACCAGTGCCCGCACCGGGCAAGGGCTGCTCGAGCTGCGTGAGGCGATCGCGCGCTGGACGGCAAGCTCGGGGGCCGGCGAGCCGACGGTGGTCGCCGGCACGGCGGCGCGGTGCCGGCATGCCGTGGAGCAGGCGCGCGTGGCCACCGAGCGAGCGCTCGACGCACTGGACGGCGCGGCCAGCGACGAGCTGATCGCACTCGAACTGCGGCTGGCGCTCGACGAGCTGGGCCAGGTGGTCGGCGCGGTCTGCACGAACGACCTGCTCGATCGCATCTTCAGCCGCTTCTGCATTGGCAAGTGAAGTTCTTTGGGGAGCGCGGGCATGCTCGTCAAGCTGGTGGCGGTCAAGGGGGCCGGCGCGCGGCGCGAGATCTTGCTCAAGCGGCCCCGCACGGTCATCGGCCGCAAGACAGGCTGCTCCATTCGCATCCCCTCGGCGCTGGTCAGCCGCACGCACTGCGAAGTGCTCATGACCGACGGGCGCCACGTCACCGTGCGCGATCTCGGCAGCGCCAACGGCACGTTCGTCAACGGGTCGCGCATCCGGGAGCGTCAGCTGCGTTCCGGCGACCAGCTCGGCGTCGGTCCCATCACTTTTCTGGTGCAGGTCAGCGGCACGCCGAAACCCAGCGATGCCCCGACGGATCAGATCGTACCAAACTTCGAAAGCGACGATGGTGCGAGCGGCTTCGTTCGCGTGGACGAATCTGAGGCGGCCGGTGATGACCCCAGGTTTTTCAGCGCGGACGACGCGATCGACGATGCGGACGGCGTGATCGAGGCAGAGATCGTGGAGGCTCAGGAGGGCGGGTCGGCCGATGCGATGCCCGAGTTTGTGCCGTCGGACGATGCGGAATCCGAGCCCGCCTTCTTCGTCGCCGCCGACGCGGCATCGCCAGCGAATGCCGCGCCCGACCTTGCCGCACTGGAAGGGGAGGCGGCGTTCGAGGTGCCGCGCGAGCGCACGCGCGACACAGCGCCGTCCCCGCAGCACCGCTCCGCCGCCCGGCCCGGCGGCAGCGCTCGGGTGACCGCCGGTCGTCTGGCGCGGCTCGGCGCGCGCTTGCTCGACGGGCTTATCCTGGTCGTTGCCGCATTCGTCTCGGCACTCGTGATCGGCTTGCCGATCGGGTTCCTGGTCGGCGCGGCGAGCCACGACGCGCAGGCGGGCGGCCTCTTCGGGGCGATCGGCATACAGATCGGATGCATCATCGGCATGCTCGGCATCTCGATCTATCAATGGGTCTTATTGGTGCGCGACGGGCAGACGATCGGTAAGCGGATGGCGCGCATCCAGGTGATTCGCTGCGAAGACGGCCATCCACCGAGCTTCGTGCACGGCGTGCTCCTGCGCTCGTGGCTGAATGCGCTGCTGAGCCAGCTGACGTGCGGGGTGTACGGCCTGGTCGACATCCTTTTCATCTTTCGCGAGGACCGCCGCTGCATCCACGATTACCTGGCGGGCACCATGGTCGTGCAAGCCGGGTAATCACGGCCAGATGCCGCGCTCGAGCGCGACCTGGGCGACCCGGCTGATGGCGAGCACAAGCGCGGCGGTGCGCAGGTCGACCGGGCTCAAGCGTGCATCACGCAGGTCCCCCTTCTTGCCGGTCTTCTCGCGTTCCGCGTCGATCTCGTGCAGCGAATCGTTGATCCGCTTTTGCTCGTCGAGCACGGCGTCGGTGGCGCGCGTCATTTTCACCTCGAGCTTGTGGTTGACCGCGTCCAGGTCCCACTGCTCGTTCTCGATGTTCTGCACCCACTCGAAGTAGCTCACCGTCACGCCGCCGGAGTTGACCAGGATGTCCGGGAGCACGGGGGTGCCGCGCGCGTACAGCATGCTGTCCGCGGTGGGGGTGGTCGGCCCGTTGGCCGCCTCGCAGATCAGCCGGGCCCGCACGCGTGACGCGTTGTCACTCCGGATCTGGTTCTCGAGCGCGGCGGGGATGAGGATGTCGCAAGGAAGCTCGAGTAGCTCCTCGTTGCTGATGCTGCGGGCACCGGGGTAGCCGACTACCGACCCCGTGCGCTTGCTGTGCGCGAGCACGGCGGCGGGGTCGAGCCCCTGGTCCTGAACGATTCCGCCGCTCACGTCGCTGACGGCGATCACACGAGCGCCCGCCTC
>JBGPMX010000349.1:0-5860 GCA_041487215.1 Planctomycetia bacterium
CCGGTCTACACCTCCACGCCTTCCCAGATTCACAGGCCGTCTCCCGCAGCGACGATTCTCTGAATACAACCGCTAGAGCGTGTCGATTCTACAGAAGCGGCACCGGCAGAACCGGAGGACGATCACAATGCGCATGGTGGGCTCGCTACGCGGCGTGTGGCTCGTCTGCTGCGTCAGCGGGCTCGTCCTTGTCGCCGGCTGCCACGCGGTGGGGCGTCACGAGGCCCACGAGTTCGACGCGGTGCCGCCGCCCCAGAACGAGCTGGTGACGCTGGGCGGCATTCTGCCCATCCCGGCATCCTCCGCCTACGCGCCGCTCGACATGTACCCGCTGCGCGTGGGAGACCAGCTCACCTTTACACTCAGCGTCGATTCCCAGCCGCAGCCGGGCGCGTACCGGATCATGGTCAACGATCAGCTTACCGTCGAGTACTTGCACGAGCTGCCGGGGGAAAGCCGAGCCCGCACCATGCGCGTGCTCTCGAACGGCACGATTGATCTGCCGCTCATTGGTTCCGTTCAGGTGGCCGGGCGGACCGTCGAGGAGGTCCGGCAAGAGGTCAACGAGCGGGCAAAGAAGTTCTACACGTACCCCGAGATTGCGCTAAGCGCGTCCGACGGCACGCGGAACGTCGAGGAGCTGCGTCGCGCGTTCTCGAGCGGATTTACGAACCAGAGCCTGACGGTGGTCGTCGGACCGGACGGCACGATCAACCTGCCGGAGATCGGCACCGTCCCTGTGTTCGGCAAGACGGTGTCCGAGCTGCGCGACGAGGTGAACCAGCTCTACGAACAGAAAATTCCGGGGGCACACGTGTGGCCGCACATCGCCCAGCGCGCACCCGACCAGGTGCACCTGCTGGGCGAAGTGCGCAGCCCGGGCCGCTACCTGATCGACCGGCCCACTCATGTGAGCCAATTGATCGCACAGGGGGGCGGGTGGAATCTCGGCGCGGAGCTGCATGAGGTAGTGCTGATCCGGTACGAGGAGGGCTGCCCGAAGGCGGTGGTCCTGAACCTGCACCAGGCGATCCGGCACGACCACCGGCCGCGCACGGTGGACCTGACCGATGACGTTCTGCTGGCCGACGGCGACGTCGTCATCGTACCGCGCGACAGCGTCCAGAACGCGGATGACTTCATCCGCCGCGTCTTCACCGAGGGCGCATACGGGGTTATCCCGGTCCCGCACACGCGGCGCTGAACGCGGTAGGGGAGAGCGATGCAGAGCACAACCGATCGGCCGGTGAGCCCGCGCGAGCTGGCCAACACCATCTTCATCTACCAGCGCATGATCCTGCTCTGCACGGTACTCGTCGGCGGGGCGGCCCTGGTCATTTCCTACCTGGAGCCGAAGACCTGGGAAGCCTCGGTCAAGGTGTGGGCGCAGGATCAGAGCGCGGCGCTGCGCCGGGCGAATGACCATGCTCCGGAGATCCAGACGCGCGTGAAGATGGTGCTCAGCAACCTCCGCGAGCTCATTTTCGCCCGTTCAGTGCTCGAGGAAACGCTCGTCCGCTGCGCCGCGGCGGAGCAGGCCGACCCACCCGATGCGGCGCACCTCGAGGAGCAAGGGGACCGGCTCCGCCGCGCGATCACCATCGAGGCGCCCAAGGGATCAGATTTCGGCACCACCGAGATCTTCTTCGTGCGCCTGCGCGACCGCGATCCAAGCCACGCCGAACGGCTGCTCCAGTCCTTGCTCGATGCGTTCCACAAGCGCTACGAGCAGCTCAGCACCGAGCAGGCGAACCACCTCTACGACGAGATCCGCTTGCAGGTCGGCGAATCGCGGCAGCTGCTTGGCCAGTCCGAGCAGAACCTCGAGGCGTTCGTGAGCGAGCTCGGAGCCGACCTGCTCGAGCTGCACACGCTCGTCAACACCACGGGAGGCGAATCCGACCTGCGCAAAAGCCTGAACAGTGTGAACGAGCGGCTCACGCCGGCGCTCATCGAGCTTCAGGAGCGAACGCGCTTCCTCGACCAGGTCCAGAAGGCACGGCTCAGCCCGGAACCGATCGTGGTTCCCGCGTTCCTGCTCCACGAATACGGGGCGCTCGATGAGACGAGCCGATCCCTGGTCAAGGCGCACCTGGACCTGGACGCCGTGGCCGCGCGCTACAAGCCGGACCATTCGGAGTACCGCAGCACGGAGGATCGCCTGCGGCGCACCGAGCAGACGTGCCGCGCCCAGGCCGATCTGGCCCTCCGGGCGCTCGAGAAGGACATCGCCGCGAAGAAACAGTCCCTGGACTACCTGGCAGAGACGAAACAAGGTTACGTGAAGCGCATGGCGGAGCTGGCAAACAAGTCGGTGCAGTACGCCGGTTTGGTCGAGGAAGTGCGGCAGCGACGCGAGACGGTGGCCGAGGTGGAGAAGCGGCTGAGCGACGCCTTCCACGCACAGCTCACCGCCGCGCAGGACGTTCTGCTCTCGACCGTCGATCCGCCGCGCACCGACCCCAATCCGGTGAGCCCGCGCCGGGCGCTGAACATCGGCGTCGGCACCGTCCTGGGTCTTCTCATCGGACTGGGTCTGGCCTTCCTGGCCCGGCAGTACACGTACACGGTGCGTTCCGAGTCCGACCTGACGGGGCTGGGCGAGGAGCTACCGATCGTCTCGGTGCCGCGCGTTGCCAGGCCGATCCGAAAGGCGGGTTGAAGCATGGGGCTGTTCACATCGGCGGGGCTCAAGTCGCATCAGGCGGGCGCGAAGCCAACCGGCGCGGCCGCGGCGGACGCGTCGCCCGCCACCGTCCCCGACTGGGCGCTGGCGCCGGAACTCGAAGCCGCCATAGATGCGCTCTGGGCGAGGCTGCGGCGTCCGGGCCCGGGCCCCAGCGTGCTCGCGCACCAGGCGTTCGCCATCACGCACTGGGAGCCGGACGAGGGAGCGACCACGCTGGCGACGGCGCTGGCGCTGCACGCCGCCGAACTGCATCCAAGCTGCAGCTTCTGCCTGGCCGACTTCGACTTCTTCAATCCCGGGCTGTCGCAGCTGATGGGGCTCGAGGCGGAGCCGGGCCTGTCGAACGTGCTCTGCCAGGAGGCGGCCCTGGACGGCGTGCTGGCCGGCACGCGGCTGCCCAACCTCTCCGTCGTGCCGGCCGGGTATCCGAGCGTCGGGCGACGCATCGCCGAGCTCGAGGACCTTTGCCGCGCCGTGTGCGAGCAGCTGGTCGCCCGGTTCAACTATGTCATCCTGGACATGCCGCTCTTGCGCGAGCATCCCAACTCCGCGATGTGGGCGAGCGGCCTGGCCGAGGCGGTGCTCGTCGTGCGAGCCGGCCAGGCGCGTCAACCGGCCGTGGCGCAGGCCATGCGCACGCTCCGGCTCATGCGGCTCAAGATCACGGCCGTCGCGCTGAATAGCCGCGAGTATTACGTGCCCAACTGGCTCTACGCGCGAACGTAACGCCCTGTCGCCCTCGGAGTGACAGGGAGAGGTTGTCATCCTGAGCCGGCAAGGCACGAGCAGCGAAGGATCTCTCGCTTGCCACGCAGGACGACTGACACCTTCAGCAACCTATGGATTCGACCCTCCCCTTCCTGTTCGCGGTGGCGCTCGCCGGCGGCATCTGGGGCCTCCTGATCACGCTGCGCGCGCCCACCCTGCACGTGACACTGGCCATTCTGCTCGTCGCGTACTGCTTCGGCCCCGAGTTCGGCACGGTCGACCTCGGGCCGATCAACTTAAGCCTCGACCGCCTCGCGATCCTCTTCTTGCTCTGCTTCGGCGTGCTGAAACGCGTGCTGACCGATCAGCCCAGGATCGTTCCGGAGCGTACCGACATGGTGCTGGCGCTGTTCGTGCTTATCCTGCTCACCAGTGCGCTGCTGCATCCCTGGGTGCCGCGCTTGCACCGCCCGGCGCCGTGGTACCGCTGGATCTCCAGCTTCGCGGCCCCGGCAATCATGTACGGGGTGATGCGCGTGCGGCAGCGGTCGCCCGCGGACGTATGGAAGATCTGCGCGTTCTTCGCGATCGTCGGTGTGTACCTGGCGATCACGGCGATGGGCGAGGTCTACCGCATCCCGGCGCTCGTCTTTCCGCCGTACATCCTGAAGCCGCACAACCTGTACTGGGGCCGAGCGACCGGGCCGCTCATCTCGTCGCCGGCGCTCGGGACCTGGCTGACCATCGCCTCGGCCGCTGCGCTGCTGCTCCTGGGTCATGCCCGGCGCTCGCGTCGGATTCTCCTGTTCGCCGTGCTGCCGCTCTATCTCTTCGCGGAATACCTCACCAAGACCCGCAGCGCCTGGATCGGGCTGATGCTGGCCGTGCCGATCGCGCTGGTCGAAAGCAAGATCCGCATTCCGAAGGCAACGCTCGTCGTGCTCTTCATCGCGGTCGGCCTGATCGCCGGCCTGATCGCCGGCGAGGACTTCATCGCGCCGGAGCGCGTCGAGGGACAGGGCGCGGTCGCCATGAGCACCAGCGTGCGGTTGTCGCTGGCCGAGCGGACGCTCGCGCTCTTCCTGCAGAAGCCGCTGTTCGGCTGGGGCTTCGGACAGTTCGAGCACGCTTCGGAGATCAGCGGCGGCGGCGGCCCGCTCGAGATCGTGCCCAGCGAGCACGCGATCGGCGTGGCATCGCACAACGTGTTGCTGCGCATGCTGGCCGAGACCGGGCTCTTCGGCACGTCCGTGTTCCTGGTTCTATACGGCTCGTGGTTGGTGCGAGCGATACGCGTAATGGTGCGCGCCCCGTCGGGCACCCCGGATCGGACCATGGCCGTTCTGTTCCTTGCCGCGTTTGTCGCCTACTGGGCGGAGGCGACGTTCCACGACGTCACGTTCCTGCTCATCCCGAACCTTACGCTGTTCTTTCTCGCCGCCTGCCTGCGGGCGCCCGCGCCGATCGCCGCCGCCGCGCCGGCCCCCCAGCCGGAGCTTCTTACACCGGACCGGCCCGGCTTGCGGCTCGTTCGCGTCATGGCGGGAACCAGGGACGCCCCCGCGCCTGCCTGACGCCCCGCCCGTCCTGCGGAATCATGACGGCCCGTCCAGTGACCGCATCCCCCGCCGTCCCCCGCGTCGGCCTCGTGATATACTCGCTCGAAGACCGCGCGCCCGCCGCTCCGAAGCGCATCCGACAAGACCGGATCAAGTCGAACGGGAGCCGAGCGATTCGGTCGGAAGCGTCGGTTTTGTCAGCTGTAGTGGACCGTCCGCACGGCGTCACGCGGCGCCCCGATCTGCCGCCGCCGCGTTTCAGGTCTTTCATCCGCCACAAATTGCATTTCCGCTACAGCCGTGCCGCCGCGAACCGCGAACGGGTGGGAGAGGCTCCGAGAAGAGGTCGGATGCGAATTCTAGCCGTCAATAAATATCTGTATCCGAAGGGGGGGTGCGAGACGCATATGCTCGCACTCACCGAGGCGCTCACACGCCTCGGCCACTCGGTCCAGTACTTCGGGATGGAGCATCCCGACAACGTTCCTCCGGCCGACCGAACCACGACCGTTCCCTACATCGACTACAATCAGCTGGGCGGCTGGCGGGCGCGGCTGGGCGCGCTCGGGGGTATGGTCTTCTCGTGCCGGGCGTACCACGGCGTACGCGCGGCACTGCGGTCTTTCCGGCCCGACATCGCACACCTGCACAACATCTACCACCAGCTCAGTCCGTCCGTGCTGCTGGCGATCCGCGCGGCCGGCGTCCCCTGCGTGCTCACGGCCCACGATTACAAGCTGGTCTGCCCGAGCTACTCGTTGCACGACGGCCGGGCGGCGTGCTTCCGATGCCGTCCGCACCGCTACTGGCGCCTGCTCGCCACCGGGTGCAGCCGCCGTGGCGTGGTCGGCTCGCTAGCACTGGCCGCCGAAGCCTACACGCACCATTTCCTGCGCTGGTACGA
>JBGPMX010000350.1:0-5858 GCA_041487215.1 Planctomycetia bacterium
GGCACCGGCCCGGTCGATCCGTGGCCGTCGCGCCTGTTCGGCGGTTTCTTCGTACTGCGCGGCCCGGCACCGGCCTGGCAGGCGCTGCTGTTCGGCTGTCTTTGCATCGCAGTCTGCGGCGGCGGCTGGTGGTGGGTGACGCGCGGCGGCGCGGAGGCACGGCTCGTGCCGCTGCCGAGCCCGCACGAGACGTTCGCGAGCTTCCCCAGCCTGTGGTTCGATCGCGAGCTCACGCGAAACACATACACGTCGCTGCGCCGCGTCGCCCTGGGTTTCGGCCTGGCGGCCGCCGTCGGCATCCCACTCGGGGTCCTGTGCGGCTGCTTCGCCCCCGTGAACGCCTTCTTCGGCCCGATCTCGATCTTCGGCCGAAACATCCCCACCGCGGCCCTCATCCCGCTCACCTTCGCGCTGTTCGGCATCGGCGAGCTGCAGAAGGTGCTGTTCATCTTCATCTCGTGCGTGGCCTTCGTGTTCTCCGATACCGCCCGTGCCATTGCGGACGTCAGCCCGCAGTACGTAGACACCGCCTACACGCTCGGCGCCTCGCGCCGGCAGGTCATCCTGAAGGTGCTGGTGCCGCTGGCCATGCCCAGCGTCTTCAACTCGCTACGCCTGCTGTTCGGCCTGGCGTTCGGCTACATCATGCTCGCCGAGCTCGTGAAGATGGGCAACGAGGCGGGCGGGCTGGGCCACATCATCAACGTGTCGCAGCGGCTGCGCAAGACCGAGCACATCCTGCTCGTGCTCATGATCATCCCCGCCGTGGCGCTGGCGATCGATCGCACGCTGTACTGGGTCCAGAAGGAGCTCTTCCCGTACCGCTACGGCGGCAGTGGCGTCCTGAACTGGGCCGTACGCGCCGTGCTGCACGGCTGGGAGGACCTGAAAGGGCTGTTCCGGCGGCGCCGGCCGGCGCGCGCAGCGCGGAGCGACGGAGCACCCGAGCACCCGGTAACGCCGAGTGATCAGCCATGACTGCGCAGGACACCGCCACCGCCAAGCCGCAGCCCCCCGCAGCCCAAGCGGTGGGCATGGGCCAGGTACTCGAACGGGTGCGCGGCCCCGAGGAGCTGGCGCGCCCGCCGGTCGTCGCGTTCCGGCACGTCACGAAGACCTACAACCGCGGCGCGGCGAACGAGTTCACGGCCGTCCGCGACGTCAACTTCGTGGTGGAGGACCTGGCGGACAAGGGGGAGTTCGTCTGCATCCTCGGCCCCAGCGGCTGCGGCAAGAGCACCATCCTGCGGCTCATCGCCGCGCTCGGGCCGCAGCACCCGCCGACCGAGGGCGAGGTGCTGGTCATGGCCCGCCCGGTGCGGCGGCCCGCGTCCGACCGCGGCATGGTCTTCCAAGACTACACCAGCTTCGACCACCGCACCGTGCTCGACAACGTCACCTTCGGCCTGGAGTGCCAGGGCGTGCCGCGGCGCGAGCGCTACGAGCTGGGCCGGCAGTGGATCGAGCGCGTCGGGCTGAACGTCAAGGCGGACCAGGACAAGTACCCGCACGAGCTCTCCGGCGGCATGCGGCAACGCGTGGCGATCGCGCGCACGCTCATCCTGCACCCCCGCATCATCCTGATGGATGAACCGTTCGGGGCACTCGACCCCATGACTCGTATGAATATGCATGACCTGCTGGCGTCGCTGTGGCGCGAAGTCGAGGCAACCGTGTTCTTCGTCACGCACTCCATCGAGGAGGCAGTGTTCCTCGGCGATCGCGCCTACGTGATCTCGAACTCGCCCGGCACCATCCTGCGCGAGCTGGTGGTCGAGCCGTCGGACCGCCCGTCGCGGGAGATGCAGCGGCAGCCGCGCTTCCAGGAAACCGTCTGCTACATCCGCGACCTGATCAGCCAGCTCGAGGAGAGCCGACGGGCGGGGGGGTGATGCGACAGCGCCGGGGATGTAGAATGAGTGATCCCCCCCCGACGGGTGCGGCGGCGTTCCAACTACCCGCGGGGCCAATGGGAATGACCTGGCACTCGCAACGTCATGGCACCCACGGGTCCGTCTGAGTGGAGTCGAGGGTGAACATCGGCAGGTATATCCGGGCGGCGTTCACGAACCGCTGGAACGTGCTGGCGTTCCTGGGTGCGGGCGTTTTTGCGCTGCTGAGCGGCTACGCGGATATCTTGATCCCGCTGGTGCTGGCCGGCGAACTGCTCTACCTGGGTCTGCTGGGCACGCACCCCAAGTTCCAGAGCCACGTGGATGCGCAGGCGGCGAAGCGCGCGCGCGCCGAACAATCGGTGACCGCCGGCGCGATGCTCCAGCGCATGCTGGCTGCCCTGCCGGCCAAATCCCTGAAGCGGTTCGAGGCCCTGCGTTCGCAGTGCCTCGAGCTGCGCGAGATTGCGCTCGAGCTGCGCGAGCCGGGGCCGAAGGAGACGCACACGCCGCTCGAGGACCTGCAGCTCGCCGGGCTCGACCGCCTGCTCTGGATCTACCTCCGCCTGCTCTTCACCCAGTACTCGCTCGATCGCTTCCTGCAGAAGACGTCCGAGGACGAGATCCGCCGCGACATCGATCGGCTCCAGGCGCGGATCGAGCACGCCGGCCCGCGCCCGAGCGACCCGCAGCAGCTCAAGATCCGCAAGGCGCTCGATGACAACCTCGAGACCTGCCGCGCGCGGCTAGCCAATTTCCAGAAGGCCCGCGACAACAACGAGCTGGTACAGCTGGAGATCGACCGGCTCGAGAACAAGATCCGCACGCTCAGCGAGTTGGCCGTGAACCGCCAGGAGCCGGAGTTCATCTCCTCGCAGGTCGACGAAGTGGCGTCGAGCATGGTGCAGACCGAGCGCACCATGAACGAACTCGAGTTCGCCACCGGGCTGGAGGTGCACGACCAGACCGTGCCGCAACTGGTCGAACGCCAGGCCGTGGCGGCGTCGCAGTAGTGCCGCGTTACTCGTCCGCACAGGCGGCCAGTAGGCCCGCAGAAGAACGTAGGCTGACGATCGGGCGTACGTCAGGCTTTCCAGCCTGACAAGGCCGATGGCCGAACCGAGTCAGGCTCGAAAGCCTGACGTACCTCTTTCTGCGGACCTACTTAGGCCGCGGCCTGGTCGCCGGCCGGTTCCTCGGCCTTGCCGGCCGCCGTTTCGCCGGACCGCTCGAGGGCCGCCGCGCTGATCTCGCCCCGGTCGTTCACATCCTCGAATCGGACCGACACGCGCTTGGACACGCCCGATTCCTGCATGGTGATCCCATAGAGCACGTCCGCGCAGAGCATGGTCTTCTTCGAGTGCGTGATGAGGATGAACTGCGACTGCGTGCTGAACTCGCGGAGCACGCCCGAGAAGCGGTCGATGTTCGCCTCATCGAGCGCCGCGTCTACCTCGTCCAGGATGCAGAACGGGCTGGGCTTGGAACGGAACACGGCGAGCAGCAGGGCGACGGCCGTGAGCGTCTTCTCGCCGCCGGAGAGCAGCGAGAGCGAGCGGAGCTCCTTACCGGGCGGCCGCGCCACGATATCGATGCCGGTCTCGAGCACGTCGCTCTCGTTCTCGAGCACGATGTCGGCGCGGCCGCCGCCGAACAGCTTGCGGAACAGCTCGCCAAAGTGTCCGCGCACGGCCTCCAGCGTTTCCAGGAAGAGCCGCGCGCTGTCCTGGTTGATCTTGCGGATGATCTCGCTGAGGGTTCCCTTGCTCTGGTTGAGGTCCTCGAGCTGGGCGTGCAGCGTGGCCGCACGCGTCTCCAGCTCGGCCAGCTCCTGGATGGCTTCGAGGTTGACGTTGCCCAGCGCGGCAATCTTGCGCCGCAGCTCCTGGATCTCCTGCTGCACGGCGTCGCGGTCCGGCGGCACGCCGGCGGGCTCGCCGGCTACCAGCGACTCGAGGTCGATCCCGTAGTCCTCGCGGATGCGTTCCACGAGCGTGCCGCGCTGGTGCCGCAGCGCGCTGGCCTCGAGTTCCGCGCGGTGCAGGTCGGCCTGGATCGCTTGCAGAGACGCGCGGGCCGACTGCGTTTCGCGGTGCAGCTCCTGGCGCTGCTCGCGGAGCGTCTCGCGTGCCTCCATGCGCTGGACCACCTCGCGGGCCAGCCGCTCCTTGTCCAGGTACAGCGCGGCGACGCGGCCGGTCGCGGCGAGCATTTTGCGTTCGCAGCCGCGCTTGCTTTCCACGAGCGCGGCGATCGCGTCGTGCGTCTCGCGGTGTGCGCGGCGGCGGTCCTCGAGATCGGCTTCGACGGCGGCCAGCCGCTGGCGCAGTCCGATCAGGCGTCCCTCGCTCTTCGCCAGATCGACCTGGCCCGCCTGCAGCTCTTTCTGCCGCTCCTCGGCACGGCTCTGCCGCGCGGCGATATCGGCCTCGTGCTCGTCGATGAACCTGCGCAGTGCCGCCACCTCCGCGTCCGCCCGCTCCAGATCGCTGTGCAGGGCACGGCTTCGTTGCACGACCCGGCCGAGCTCGGCGTCCGCCTCGGTGATCTCCGCGGCCTGTGCGCGCAGCTCGTCGTCCAGGCTGGCCATTTGCAGCCGGCACTGCTCGAGCCGGCTACGCATCCGGCCGCCCTGGTCGGTCATGCCGGCGAGCCGCTGCCGCACGAGTGCGGCGGCGGCCTCGGTGTCTTCAAGTTCGCGGCGCACGCGTTCGGCCGCCCCTTCCAGCGCGCCGAGCGACGCGTCGCGTGCCTGCGACTCTTCGCCGAGCGCACGGAGCTGGCTCTTGCGCGAGACCAATCCGGCCGCCGCGCCGGGCGCGCCCGCGGTCAGCGTGCCGTCCGGTTCGAGCAGCTCGCCGTGGAGCGTGACGAACCGGACCGGCTGCCGCGCCGCATGGGCCATGGCGAACGCCGCGTCGAGATCCCGCACCAGGACGGTGCGGCCGAGCACGTGCGCCGCAAGCGGCTCGAGCCCCGGCGGCGTACGCACGCACGCGTCGGCCTGCGCCACGAAGCCCGCCGAGGACAGCAAAGATTCGCCGCCCGCCGTGGCGGTCGGCTCGGCCGCCTGCTCGGCGATGACGCGGTCCAGTGCGATAAAAGCGACGGGACCCTGCCACGCCGGGCCGTGGCTGCGGAGCAGTTCGAGCAGGGCGGCATGGTCACGCAGCACGACGTGCTGGGCCCGCTCGCCGAGCGCGCGCTCGATCGCCGCCGCGTGCTCGAGGCCGACTTGAACAAGATCGGCGACCAGGCCGACGACGCTCGCGGCCAGGGCGGGATGGACGAGCGCGTCCTGGACACCGCGCGCCAGCCCTTCACGGCGGCGCTCGAGATCCTCGAGGATCTCGATGCGCGCGGCCAGGGCGCCGCGTTCGGACCGCTCGGCCGCCAGCCGCGCCTCGGTCGCGCGGTGTGTGGTGCGCATCCGCTCGACCTCGCGTTCCAGGCCCTCCGCCTCCGCGCGCGTGGCCGCGCGCTGCTGTTCGAGCGTGGTCTCCTCGCCGGCCAATCCGCCCGCTTCGGCGGCGAGCGCGGCGCGGCTGCGTTCAAGAGCCGTGCGGCGCGCCGTGAGGCGTTGCCGACCGGCACCGAGCGCCTGCTCCTGGCTCTCCAGCGCGGCCAGCTCGTTCCGCACCCGGCCGGCGCGGTCGAGCGCCTCGAGGAACCGCGCCTGGGCGCCGGCGACGCGCTGCCGGTCCGCCTCCAGGGCGGTGCGGAGCCGCTCCACCTGCTGCGCCTCGGCCTCGAGCGCCGCCCGGCTGCTCTCGTATTGCTGCTCGGCAGCGGCCGTCTCGGCCGCGATGGCGGCAATATGCCGCTCCAGCTCGCGCACCCGGCTGGAGAATTCGCTCCACTGCCCGCGCAGCCGCTCGATCTGGGCAGCGACGTCGCGCGCGTGCGCGCGCTCGTAGGCGATCTCGCTCTCGAGCCGGCCGATCTCCTGCCGGACATCGGTGAGCC
>JBGPMX010000351.1:0-5854 GCA_041487215.1 Planctomycetia bacterium
ACCCCTGACTGCTGACCCCTGACTGCTGACCCCTGACTGCTGACCCCTGACTGCCGACTGCCGACTGCCGACTGCTGGCTGCCGACTGGGGACTGACCTTACTCTGCCGCACTGGCCGCGGCCTCGTCGCCGGCCCGGCACATGGCGACGAACGCTTCGTGCACCGTGAGGTCTGCCGTCATCTCAGGATGAAAGGTGGCGCCCAGCACGCTGGCGGATTGGACGAGCACGGGCTCGTCGCGGTGCCGGGCCAGCACGCGAACTCCCGGCCCGACCCGCGTGATGCGGGGCGCCCGGATGAAGACCATCTCGAGCGGGCGCTCGGCGCCCGAGTTGTCGGCGGCGAGCGTTCCCTGGGCCTCGAAGCTGTCCACCTGGCGTCCGTAGGCGTTCCGTTCCACGGCGACGTCGATCAGGCCGAGCGACGGCTGGGCGGGATGCGTGACATCGCGTGCGAGCAGGATGAGGCCGGCGCAGGTGCCGAAGATCGGCCTGCCGGCCGCGTGGAACGCGCGGAGTGCGGGCTCCATCGGGGTGGAAGCGATCAGCTTGAGCAGCGTGGTGCTCTCGCCGCCCGGCATGATGAGACCGGCCAGATCGGCCAGCTGTTCGGGCTTCCGCACCTCGACCCACGCGGCGTGCAGGCGATCGAGCATTCGGCCGTGCGCCGCGAAATCCCCCTGCAACGCGAGCACGCCGATTTTCCGTTCCCGCAATGCGTTCATGGCTGCGGATCACCACCCGCGCGTCTGCAGCAGGTCCTTCTCGTCCATCTGCCGCACGTCGAGCCCGCGCATCGGCTCGCCCAGCTCTTCGCTGACCCGCGCGAGCACATCGGCGTCCTTGTAATGCGTGGTGGCCTGGACGATGGCCGCGCCGCGCCGCGCCGGGTCCTCGCTCTTGAAGATGCCGGAGCCGACAAACACGGCTTCGGCGCCGAGCTGCATCATCAGGGCGGCGTCCGCGGGGGTGGCGATGCCGCCGGCCGAGAAGTTGGGGACCGGCAGCTTGCCGGTGCGGGCCAGCAGCCGCACCAGCTCGTAGGGGGCACCGAGCTCCTTGGCGGCCGTCATGAGCTCCTCGTCGCCCAGCGTCGCGAGCCGGCGGATGCCGCCGGTCAGCGCGCGCATGTGCCGCACCGCTTCGACAATGTTGCCGCTGCCCGCCTCCCCCTTGGTGCGAATCATCGCCGCGCCCTCGCCGATGCGCCGCAGCGCCTCGCCCAGATCGCGCGCGCCGCAGACGAACGGCACGCGGAATGCGAACTTGTCGATATGGTAACGGTCGTCGGCCGGCGTGAGCACCTCGCTCTCGTCGATGTAATCCACGCCGAGCGACTGCAGGATCTGGGCTTCAACGAAGTGGCCGATGCGTGCCTTGGCCATGACCGGGATCGTCACCGCCGCCATGATCTCGCGGATCTTTTTGGGGTTGGCCATGCGGGCCACGCCCCCCTCCTTGCGGATATCCGCGGGCACGCGTTCCAGCGCCATGACCGATACCGCCCCGGCATCCTCGGCGATCTTGGCCTGCTCGGCGTTGGTGACGTCCATGATGACGCCCCCCTTGAGCATTTCGGCCAGACCCGTCTTGATGCGGAGCGTCCCCTTGTGCTCCCCGTTGTCAGCTGCGTTCTCGGACATCGCTCGAAGACTCCTCGGTTCGGAAACGATCTGCCGGCAGGGCGACCGGCACCTGGAACCACCCTCTTATTCTAGGGAACGATCGGACGGCGTACAGTCCCCGCGGCGTCTGCATTATACTGTCGCGGACCTATGCCACGTCCCGGAAATGCGCGGCGATGAGTAAAGAGAGAACACGCAACGCTGGCGCGCGGGAGCGCCGCACCGGCCGCCCGAGCACGCGGACGAGCGCCCGTGCCGGGCTCGAGGCCGAGCAGTTCCGGAAGCTGCGCCGCATGCTGCGCGCCATCTTGCCCACGAACGCATTCTACGCCGGCAAGCTCGCGGGCTGCCGGCCCGACCGCCTGCGCAGCGCGGAGGCGCTCGCCGCGCTTCCGTTCACCAGCAAACAGGAGCTGCTCGAGGACCAGGCGGCACACTCGCCGTACGGCACGAACCTGACGCACCCGCTCGAGCACTACTGCCGGCTCCACCAGACGTCCGGGACGACCGGCGCTCCGCTGCGCTGGCTGGACACGCCCGAGAGCTGGGCCTGGTTCCTGGCCTGCTGGCAGGCGGTGTACGACCTGATCGGGCTGCGGCCGGACGACCGCATCTTTTTCGCCTTCTCGTTCGGTCCGTTCCTGGGATTCTGGGGCGCGTTCGAGGCGGCGGCGGCGCGCGGTAACCTCTGCCTCACGGGCGGCGGCATGACCTCGGCGGCCCGACTCCGCCTGCTGCTCGACAACGCCGCCACGGTCGTCGCCTGCACGCCGAGCTACGCGCTGCGGCTGGCCGAGGTGGCGGCGAGCGCGGCGATCGACCTGGCGGCGAGCCCGGTCCGCGCGGTGGTCGTGGCGGGCGAGCCCGGCGGAAGCATCCCGGGGACACGCGCCGAGATCGAATCCGCATGGGGCGCGCGCGTCTTCGACCACACCGGCATGACCGAGATCGGCGCGCTGAGCGCCGAGTGCGCGGCGCAACACGGAGGAGTCCACGTCATCGAAAACGAGTTCATCATCGAGGTGGTGGACCCGGTCTCGGGCGCACCGCGCCCGCGCGGCGAGCCCGGAGAGCTGGTCGTCACGAACCTGGGCCGCTGGGCCAGCCCGGTCGTGCGCTACCGCACCGGCGACCTGGTGCGCATCGCTGCGGATCCCTGCCCCTGCGGGCGCGTCTGGGCTCGGCTGGACGGGGGCATCCAGGGACGGCTCGACGACATGCTGGTTGTCCGGGGCAACAACCTCTACCCCGTGGCGATCGAGGCACTGCTGCGCAGCATCCCCGGGGTTGGCGAGTTCCGCTGCACGGTCGCGGCGAACGGGCCCATGCAGTCCCTGCGCATCGAGGTGGAGCCGCGCGCGCCGGATGCAACGGCCGCGCTCGGCGAGCGTGTGAGCCGCGCGTTCCAGGATCGCTTCCTGCTGCGGGCTGACGTGGTGCTGGTCCCGCCGGGAACGCTGCCGCGTTTCGAGATGAAAGCGCGGCGGTTCGTACGCGCGCCGTGACAACGAGTCGAGAATCCAGGGTCGAGTGTCCAGAGCCAAAGGCGGAGAGCCGCGAGCCAAGAGCTGGGTCGATGAAAAACACGCACTTTCCCGCCGATCTACGCACTGGATGGCGATGACTGAGCCGAACGAAACGTTTGCGCCCGGGGCAGCTGATACCCCCCCCTTCCCCCCTTGCTAAGCGGGGGACAAGGGGGCATCAGCGTTTCAAAAGAGAGCCGGGCACAGCAACCGCAGAGAACGCGGAGCATCGCAGAGAAGAGGATCGCACCTCCAAAATCAATCCTTCGTCGTCCTTCTATTTGCTTCTTCTCCGCGGCTCTCTGCGCTCTCTGCGGTTGAATTCTTGTCTTTGTCGATTCTCCATGCACCCTGAGGTAGGGACGAGTTACTTGTTCGATACGGCGGGGGCGTGCACCCGCACGGGGGGACGCGGCTTCTTTACCTCGACCATCAGCCCCTCGCGCGCCGCGAAGACCAGCATGTCCCGCACGCCCCGCTCCTCGAGCCGCCGGGCGGTCTCCGTGACCATCGCGCTGACCGTGTCATCGTGGTGCTGCGGATCGTGATGGAACAGCGCCACCATGTGCGGCAGAACCTGCGCACAGAGATCGACGACGGTTGTGACCGAGTTGTGTCCCCATCCCTGGCGGTGGCGGTACTCCTCGTCCAGGTACTGGCAGTCGATGACCAGGAGGTCCGCGCCGCGGAAGAAGCGCAGCAGGTCCGCGGAGTAGCGCCGCGATGCGCGGTGATCGTCCTCGATCTGATCGGCGTTCTCGGCGACCTGATCGAGCTCGCAGTCAGTGGCGAACACCAACACGGACTGGCGGGTTTCCACGCGGTAGCCCAGGCTGCCGCCGGGGTGCGGCAGGCGGCATGTCCGCACCGTCGCCTGCCCCACGCGGAAGGCATCGCTGGTCGTGCGGAACTCGAGCTGCGCGTGCATGGCCGAGATCGGCACCGGGAAGTAGTCCCCCTGCATCTGGCCGCCGAGCAGCTCGCGGATGCCGCCGTTCGGCCGCTCCTCGCCGTAACAGACCAGCGAGTTGCCCGCCTGATAGGCGGGCGAGAAGAACGGAAAGCCCTGGATGTGGTCCCAGTGCAGGTGGGTCAGCAGCAGGCTGGCCGTGATCGGGCTGCCGCCGAACTCCTCCATGAGCAGGCCGCCGAGCTCGCGGATCCCGCTGCCCGCGTCGATGACGATCAGCTCGTCCCCGGCGCGCACTTCGACGCAGCAGGTGTTGCCCCCGAACTTCTCCGTCATGCGCCCGGGGGTGGGGATCGAGCCACGCGTGCCCCAGAACCGGACGGTCATTCTACCCATGGGTTGAATCCCTCGAGGCCGGTGCCGGGGGCGAGACGCACCTCGAACTCGAACACGATCCGCCCGATCTGGATGGTGTCCCCCGGGCGCAAAACGCACGAGACGACGGGAACCCCGTCCACGTAGGTGCCGTTCGAGCTGCCCATGTCTTCGAGGATAAACTCATCGCCCGAGCGAAGGATCCGCGCGTGGCGCCGCGACACGGTGTCGTCGTCCAGATGAACGCCGATCCCCTCCTGCCGCCCGATGACCACCTCGGGCCCATCCAGCTCGAACGGCGGGCCGGCGCCGGGCGGCTCAGGACGCAAAACCCCGACGAAGCGCACGCGCGCACGGGGCCGTGGAGTTCGGCCGTACACAAACGTCAGGGACGGGTCGAAGGACTTCGTCTCCCGCATACTCGCCTCTCTGCGACTTCGGGTGCCACTATGATATAGATCGGCGCGTGGGCAGGAAACTGCTTGATGGCGCGGTCGTGCTGCGGTTGGAAGTCATCCCGCGACGGGCGTGCAGCCGCGACGGCAGCACAAGGATGGCGCCGGCGGGTCGCGCGCGGCGGCCGCGCGCGGTGGCGACACGGTTTTTGTTTGACCTGTCGAGGGTAGCAGGGGATAAAAGGAGCTGGAGATGGACGGCGTCGCATGCGAAGGGGAAGACACGGGCCGGTCCGCACGCCGACCCATACTTCGCGGCCGGCCCGTGTCCCCAACGATTCAATCGCATCGAACAGAACCGGTCGGTCGCACCCGATGGCCGGGCTCGCGTTTCGACCTCGTTCGGTTTTGTTCAACGCTGCAGTGTTTTCGCTCCCCCGGATGCTTTCTTGGCGGCGGTCGCCGTTTTGGGGGCGCCGAACCGATTTCGTCCGGTCCGGTTTCAACGCGTTACGCGTGGTCGTCCTTCTCCTCGTGTTCGGATTGGCTCTCGCTGAGTTCGTCGAGCACCTTGCGGATCTCGTGACGGTGCTCGGCGCCCAGCTGGTGCGACTTGAGCAAATGCACAACGAGCAGGCCGGGCTGGCCGCGATAGACCTTGTCGATCAGGTGCTGGAGTCGCCGGTCGACGACCGTGGGGCGGCTCACGGTGGCGCGATAGATGTGGGCAAAACCGCTGCGGTCGCACGCCACCAGCTTTTTCTGTTCGAGCCGTTGCAGCAGTGTCGAGACAGTGGCGTAGGACCACTCGCGTCCGGACCACTGAAGCTGCTCGAGCACCTCGCGCACCCGCCCCTGGCGTATCTGCCAGAGTGCGTCGAGCACTTCGAGCTCGGAATCCGGGATTCTCGGCAACTTCTTGGCCATGAGCGGGTGGTAGAGCGGGTGGTTGACCTTTGACAAATGTCTTAGGTATCCTATGACAGTTGTCTGAGACCGTCAAGCGCGATAGGCACAAAAAAA
>JBGPMX010000352.1:0-5831 GCA_041487215.1 Planctomycetia bacterium
AGCTAAAGCCGGCGCGGCCGGGTGTGCCGTCGTTCGTGTCGCTGCCGTGGACGATCGCCACGTCGAGCAGCGTGCAGCCGGGGCAGGGGGCGGGGTTCCTCGGCCGCGGCCACGACCCGCTGCGTCTCGAGCAGCTGGTTCCGGAGGTCCTGGACTTCACGCCCGACGGCCTGCGCCTGCCCGACGGGGTGACTGTCGAGCGGTTGCGTGAGCGGCAGCGGCTGCGTGAGCGGCTCTTGTCGGACGACCCGCTCGCGGCCGACCGCTCGGCACGCGAGCTGGAAGAGCTCTACCGCCGTGCCTTCGCGCTGCTCGGCGCCGCCGACGCCGCGGACGCATTCAACCTGACGCGCGAACCGGTTCGGGTCCGCGAGCGTTACGGCATGCACACGCTCGGGCAGAGCCTGCTCATGGCGCGGCGGCTCGCCGAGGCCGGTGTGCCGCTCATCACGGTCTACTGGCCGGCGCGGCGCGAGCGCGACGCGTTCAACAACGCGGGCAGGCTCGAGGACGTTGCGGTGCCTCCCTGGGACACGCACGGCCGCAACGTCGGCAACTCGCCCAACTTCCCGATGCTCAAGGACCAGCTCCTGCCGCCGCTCGACAACTCGGCCAGCGCACTCATCGAGGACCTTGCCGCACGCGGCCTTCTGGACCAGACGCTGGTCGTTTTCCTGAGCGAGTTCGGTCGCAGCCCGCGCATCAACGGCCAGGCCGGCCGCGATCACTGGGGCAAGGTTTTCTCGATCGCTCTGGCCGGCGGGGGCATCCGCGGCGGCCAGGTCTATGGCAGCTCCGACAAGATCGGCTCCGAGCCGGCCGACAAGCCGGTCTCGCCCGGTGATTTCGCCGCCACCATGTATCACTGTCTGGGCATTCCGCCCGAGGCGCAAATCGTCGATCAACTTTCCCGGCCCCACCGCATCGCGGACGGACGCGCGATCGAGTCCCTCCTCGGTTAGCGAGGTACCAGCATGTCGGTCCCGCAGACTGGCGGCGGCTTGCCTACGGCGGCGAAGGTCGCGATCGGTTGCAGCATTGCTTTCGTTCTGATGATCGTGCTCGTCTGCGGCGGCGGCTTCTTCGTTCTGCGCTGGGGCATCAATCAATTCAGTGGGTTCGCCAAAGAGTTCGAGAACCGCGGCTACGTCAGCCGGACGGGCCAGGTCATTGAGGTCACCGAGCCGATCACCGAGCCCACGGTTTTCGTCGGCCAGATGGTTCGAATCCGGACAAGCGCCGACGCCGACATTTCCATTTCCGCGCAGGTGGCCGAGATCTACGGAACCGTAGCCGGGAACATCGACTTCCTTGGCCAGAATCTCAAGATCATGCCCGGCGCGACAGTGAAAGGAGACGTTCGGATCCGAGCGGCGCAGGTCGTGCAGGTGCTCGGAACGGTCGAGGGCGAGATCACCGGCACGTACCAATCGCTCCAGCGTGCGCCGGAACAGCCGGCGACGCCGGAGTCCCCTGAGCAGCCGGCTGTCCCACCGCCGCCACAGACGCCGAAGCCGCCCGGCAGCGAACCCACCCAGCCGACACCGGACGTGAGGTCGTCCGAATCCGTTCCGGCGAACTCGTCCGACTAAACATACACGCCGGTCGCCAGCGAGCTGTCCGGATCAACGACCGCCGACGCGGGCTGTGATCCGCCACGTGCTCACGTGCGTTTTCATGTCGGGGAACTTCTGCGGCTGGATCTCGTCTGCCGCAAAGATGATCGTCGTGCCGGCGGCGTGACGCGGAACGATGCCCATCTCGTGCACGCCCCAGCCGCTGACCAGCGTGCTCTTGCGGAAATGCCGGTTCCCTTCGTTCCGGTAGGCGAAGATCTTGGGCTCGGTACGGAGCGGGAAGTCCCAGCCGCCCGCCGTCATCTCCCCCACGATGATGTCCGGCCGCCCGTCGCCGTCCAGGTCCGTGACCACGAGGCTGTGCGGGCAGTACAGGCCGCGTTCGATCTCGTCGTACTCCCAGGTCCGATCGCCGGACTGCCCGGCGTGGTGAAAGACTCCCAGGCGCGCGTTCGGTATTTCCGCCTCGCACGCCACGATGTCCAGCCGTCCGTCGCCGTCCAGGTCCGCCAGGCCGTGCTTGGCCATGCCGCCCCACCCGCCGTCGGTCCAGCTGCCATAGCGATGCAGCGTCCAGGGATCGCGGGTCGGATCCGCGGGGCACTCGGCCCAGAACATGCCGCAGACGATGTCCGGCCGGCCACGCCCGGCGACATCGCCGATTGCCATGCCGGAATGCTCCTCGGTTCCCGGAAATGTCGCGATCTCATGCCGGCGCCACGGCTCTGTGAGTGCCGCCGGGATCTCGTACCAGACCAGTTGGCGGCGCGAGATGAGCACGACCATGCCGCGTAGCTGTTTGCCGGACGGTAGCTTGAGCGAGAAAGGCGCAATGTCGTGCGGGCTATCGTTCGGTTTGCCGGGGAGCGCTTCCACGCGGTGCTCGACCCAGGTGTCCCGGCCCGGTTGCTCCTGGAACCAGACGAGTTCGGGGTTTCTGCCCCAGCGTCCCTCGCCGCGCGCCACGACGACCTCGTCAGATCCGTCGCCGTCGAGGTCCACGGCGCAGCCGCCGTTCGAGTAGCCCATGCCCGGCGTCGCGGCCACGACCTCGGTGGCGGCTTTGGAGCCGTCGAGCGGCCATTCGAGAACGCGATCGCCCCAGGCGACGATGCGCGCGCCGCCCGCGCTTCGCCGATAAATGGCGTGCCCGATGTGTTCGCCCCCCAGCTGGGCCAGTACCTGGTGCCGCACCTGGAACGGATCCGGCTCGTCTCCCCCCGCGCGGCGAGTCACGATGCCGATACCGCTGAGCACCAGCGCCAGGACGAAGAGCCGGTGGGCAGCGGCCGGCGCATCCTGTCCGTACCATCCCCGCGCGCGCTCCTGTGGTTGGATCGGTGTGGTACGGTGTGCTGGGCCAGAGGCGATGCGTGCCATGACAAGCTCCAAGATGTTGGTGATGCGGCGTGCCTGGTTCCGCCGACTCGGTCGCCAGGGTCGTTATAGGACGTGCGCGGGTCGGTGTGCTACTTCTCTTCGAGCTCGCGCAGCCGGGCGTTGCGGATCTGAACGTCGGCGGGGATGATCGGCAGGACGACGTGGGACGGGTGCGCGGCGTCGTGGTACACCGTGTTGTCCGCCGGCACCATGCGGCGGTGCTCCTGGAGCGGTTCACCGGTGTTTGGGTTCACGTCGAAGCGGGGGAAGTTCGAGCTCGAGATATCCAGGCGGACGCGGTGCCCGCGCGCGAACAGGTTCGAGGTCGGGTACAGGTCAATGGTTAGCGGATAGATCTGGCCGGGCTCGAGCGGCGTGGCGTGCTCCAGCGAGTCCCGATAGCGTGCGCGCTTGATGGAATCGCCGATGTTCAGATCGAACCCCAGCGGGTAGTCGGTGTTGGGCGGGCAGACGTCGACGAGCTTCGCGGTGAAGTCGGTGTCGGATGCGGAGGACGAGATCCAGAGCCGCACGGCAACTGGCCCGGTCACTTCCACGTCTTGCTGGAGCGGATCGGTCTGGAAAACGAGCACGTCGCGGCGTTCGGAGAGGGGCAGCAGGTTCTCACCGGCGATCGTGGCGGCGCGCGCGCGCTGGTCGAACCCCCCTGCGTCGGCGATTCCGCTGGTCGATGAGAGGTTGCCGCCCAGGGTGGGGACGGGGTGCAACGGGTCGAAGCGGAAGCTGGTTCGCGCGGCTCGCTCGTCCGGGCGGCGCGGCCCGAGCGTGCCGTCGCCGTGCAGGTAGTATGGAGTGAATCGGCTGCGGGCCAGCGGGAACTCCTTTTCGTCACGCCAGTGTCCGCCGTGGAAGCGCCGCCCCGCCGGGGTCTTGTGGCCGTCGCCGCCGCCCATGACGAAAATCTTCACCGGCGGCGTGGGCTCAGAGGGATCGCCGCCGTCGCGCAGCCAACGCTCGAACCACGCGAGACGCCAGTTGCCCAGGTCCAGCGCCGCCTCGGGCGGGAACTCGATCGCGCCCGCCCAGGCGGAGGCCTGGGCACCGTGCGTCCAGGGGCCGATGATGAGCCGGTGCGGTCCCTTCTTGGTGCGGCTCAGGGCCTGGTAGTTAAGCGTGTTCTGCCGGCACCACGAATCGTACCAGCCGGTCACGTGATACACCGGCACATCGGCGTACTCGGCCACGTGCTCGGTCACCGAGTAGCCGGACTGCTTCCAGTAGTCGTCGTAGTCGGCGTGTCGCATCACCTCGATGAGCCAGTCCTCGTATTCGGGCACGACACGCAGCGGGGTGCAGCCCTTCCGGATCGGCAGGCTCATGAGGTGCTGCGGCATGAGCTTGCCGTTCTCGACCAGGGCGGCTCGAAGCGGTTCGTTGGCCAGGGCGGCCCGCGCGTTCGGCGCGCCGATGGTGAAAATCCAGTTCATGAACCGCAGCTCGAACGCGCCGCCGTGCCGGATGCCCGCGATGCCGCAGTTCGACAGCGAGTCGACCGGGATCATGGCCGCCAGACCGGGCGGATGCGCGATCGCCAGCGCATGCTGCGTGCCGCCGACGTAGCTCGTGCCGATCGTTCCGATCCGGCCGTTCGACCAAGGCTGTTCGGTGATCCAGTGCACCACATCGAAGCCGTCGGCCGGGTCATCGACGATCATCCGCCACGTTCCTTCGGATTCGTAGCGGCCGCGCACGTCGTTGATCACGACCGCGTAGCCGCGTGCCGCGAACCAGTCGGCGTCCCCCTTCATGCCGTCCTTGTTGTACGGTGTGCGTGCGAGGATCGTGGCGAAGCGGCCAGCGAGCGGGTCGCCGCCGCGCGCCGGCAGGTAGATGTCGGCGGCTAGCCGCGTTCCATCCCGCGCCGCCACCTTCACATTCTTTCGGACTACCACCTCGTTGGTCGGCTCGGAGCGTGGCGCGGTGGGGGGGGCGTCGGCCCGGATCGCGGCGCCGCCGGCCAGCGCCTGGGCAAATGCCGCAAGAAGCCAGGGAACGAGACGCGGCCACGTCGGGCAGGAACGGGAAGCAGCCATCAGGACCCCCGAAGAGGAAGAGACGCCGTAGGCGGCTTGTGCCGCGGTCCCATGGTATCCGCTCGTGCCGGGTGAGCAAGCGGCGCGCCACCCTGCGTTACAGTAACCCGAAGCGTAAGCGAGGGCCGGTCCACCACTTCCCTCGCTCACGCTTCGGGTTGGTATTCGCACGCTGTCAAGTGACGTACCCCTTTGAAAAAAGGAGGTAGCCCAGGGCTAGCGGGGATTCTTCACGTTGGGTGGGTCAAGCTCACGGAACTCTACGGTGGGTCATCGCAAGCCAAACGGTGCTCGAAACTACACCGAGTTCTCACATCATGATTCATTCAGCGAGCGAAGACCCACCAAGCCAACGGCTTGCTCGACCCATCCTACAAGGGACTGAATAATCCGGGCTAGCGGCCCGGAGTGGGAAGCGGGGCGGCTGGCGGGGTGCGGGGGAATCAAGCGTGCGGAAAACTCGGGATCTTACAGGAAATCGGCAAGGATGCTTTGTGCCAAATACACTGTTTAAAGCTGCTGTGCCGAGACGATAACAGCTCAACGTGAGGAATCCGGTCCGAGGAGCCGGTCTGGAGGCCCGTCATGTCGCTGGTCGTTAATAACAACAACGCGTCCCTCAATGCGCAGCACAACCTGAACCGCACCTCGAACGCGCTCGAAAAATCCCTGGAGCGGCTCTCCTCGGGTCTCAAGATCAACCGAGGCGCCGATGGGCCGGCCGCCCTGGTTATTTCCGAGCTCCAGAGGTCCCAGATCGCGGGCCTCCAGCAGGCGATCGATAACACGGAGAAGGGCGTCGCGATGGTGCAGACGGCCG
>JBGPMX010000353.1:0-5826 GCA_041487215.1 Planctomycetia bacterium
CATCGCCGATCTCCCCGCGCCGCTGGACGGGCTCCGCGTGGTCCAGCTCAGCGATTTTCACCTGAAACGCCGGCTCGACCCGGAGCACATCCGGGCGAGCGTGGCCTTGGCGAACCGCTGCGCTCCCGCGCTGGTCGCGCTCACCGGCGACTTCGTGCACCGCGGTTACCGTTACGTCGAGGCGATCGCCGACCTGCTCGCCGAGCTGCGCGCCCCGCTGGGCGTGTTCGCGGTGCTGGGTAACCACGACCATGCCGTGCGCAGCGCCTTGGGCGTCCGCGCATGGCGCCGCCTGCACGTCGCCGTCGACGCGGCGCTTACGAGCCGCGGCATCCGTGTGCTGTGCAACGAGGCCGTTTTGCTCGAGCACCAGGGCGCTCGGTTCGCGGTGGCGGGCGTGGACGACCTCTGGAGCCGGCGCTGCGACGCCGACAAGGCGCTGGCGACGATCGCCCCGGACGTCCCGCGCATCATGCTGGCACACAACCCGCGCACGATCGAACGCGTGGGCAAGCACCGCTGCGACTTGATGCTCAGCGGCCACACGCACGGCGGGCAGATCCAGCTGCCGTGGATGCGCGCCCCGCTGCTCGGGCGGCGCAAGCAAGCGTTCTGGTCCGGGCTCTACCGCCTCGGCAACACGCACCTCTACGTCAACAAGGGCATCGGGCACAGCATCCCCATCCGCTATCGCATGCGCCCGGAAGTGGCGCTGCTCACTCTCACGGGCCCCGAACCGCCCGCCTGACGCAGGAGATCAGGACACTGCTCGACCACGGCGCCCCTGGCACCACGCGCACGTCTTCGTATAATTTGAGTGGCGAAGTGGGGAGCGGCACGGTTCAGCCTGTCCCGCCCCCACGTCGCAGACGAGAGGGTCCCGGAATGGCGAGCCACCACGACATGCAGCCCGAGGATGCCCGGCCGGGTGCGAGGGAATCGCAGCGAGGCAAGAACGAGGCGCGCCAGACGCAGCTCGACTTTGAGCTCGAGTTCTTTGGCCGGATCCTCGCGGCCGATGCCGATTACGCCGACGTGCTCCGTGTGCACGGCAACAACCTGACGGCGAAGGGGCTCTACGCGCGGGGCCTGGACGCGGACCGCCGCCTGGCGCGGCTGCGTCCCGACGACCCGTCCGTGCAATATAACCTGGCTTGCAGCTACTCGCTGCTCCGCATGAATGACTCGGCATTGGCGTCGCTCGAGCTGGCGTTGCGTCTGGGCTACGACGACATCGAGCACATGCTGCGCGACGCGGACCTCGAGCAGGTGCGGCGCGATACCCGGTTCATGGGCTTGCTGTGTCGCCACCTGAAGTGCCACATGCCGCGGTCCTACTCCTGACGCGGCCCGCGGCGGCGCCGCCGCCGCGGCGCGGCTCCGCCGCGCGGCCGCGTGCCTGGTTGTTCGCCTTACCCTGGGCTGGTTGCTCAGGGTTTTTGTTTTCCGGAGGCCGGGGAACCCTTCGCAGCCGAAGTCTCGTTCTATAGACTTGCAGCCCTGTCATGGATCTCTCCGCGCAGATCTCGGCCGCGGTGGCGGCGGTGCGAAGCCGCTGGCCGGCGACCCCGCGCGCCGGCATCGTGCTCGGCACCGGCCTGGGCGGGTTCGCGGCCGAAATCTCGGCCGACGCCGTCATCCCGTACGACCAGATCCCGCACTTCCCCAGGCCGACCGTTGCCACGCACGCCGGGCAGCTGGTGTGCGGCCGCCTGGGCGGCCGGCCGGTCGTCGCCATGGAGGGGCGGTTCCACTACTACGAAGGCTACTCGATGCAGGAGATCACCTTCCCGGTTCGGGTGATGCGGGCGCTCGGCGCCGGCGTGCTCGTGCTCTCGAACGCGTGCGGCGGGATGAACCCGCAGCACGAGAAGGGGGACATCGTGATCATCGAGGACCACATCAACCTCATGGGGGACAACCCGCTGCGCGGTCGCAACGACGACGCGCTCGGCGCGCGTTTCCCGGACATGTCCCGGCCGTACGACCAGGCGCTCATGCGCGGCGCCGAGCGCATTGCGCTCGAGCAGCGGATCCGGGCGCACCGCGGCGTGTACGCGGCGGTCGCCGGCCCCAACCTCGAGACCCGCGCCGAGTACCGCTTCCTGCGCGGCATCGGCGCCGACGTGGTCGGCATGTCCACGGTGCCCGAGGTGATCGTCGGCGTGCACGCCGGCATGCGCGTGCTCGGCCTCTCCGTCATCACCGACCTCTGCCTGCCGGACGCGCTCGAGCCGGCGGACATCGCCGAGATCATTCGCGTGGCGAACCGTGCCGAGCCCGGCCTGCGCAGCATCGTCCGCCGTGTCGTTGCCGAACTCCCGGAGTGAGCCGGATGTTTGAGAAGGTACCCGCCAGCCCCGAGCTCGTCCCCGGGGAGCACGCCGTGCTCCGTTGGTGGGACGAGGCACGCGTCTTCGACAGGTTGCGCGCGCAGAACGCTGCAAAACCGCGCTGGTCTTTTTTGGACGGACCGATCACCGCGAACAACCCGATGGGCGTGCACCACGCCTGGGGCCGCACGCTCAAGGACGTGTTCCAGCGCTACTTCGCCATGACCGGCCACGAGCTGCGCTACCAGAATGGCTTCGACTGCCAGGGGCTGTGGGTCGAGGTGGAGGTCGAGAAGGACCACAAGTTCCGCTCCAAGCGCGACATCGAGGCGTATGGGCTCGAGAAGTTTATCAACGACTGCAAGGATCGCGTGCTCCGCTTCTCCCGCGTTCAGACCGATCAGTCCATCCGGCTCGGCTACTGGATGGACTGGTCCGACTCGTACTACACGATGTCGGACGAGAACAACTATGCGATCTGGGACTTCCTGAAGCGCTGCCACGGGCGCGGGCTGATCTACAAGGGCCTGGACGCCATGCCGTGGTGCCCGCGTTGCGGCACCGGGATCTCCGAGCAGGAGCGCAGCGAGGGGTACCGGCCGGTCGAGGACGAATCGGTTTATCTCCGCTTCCCGCTGCGCGGCCGTCCCGGCGAAGCGCTGCTGGTCTGGACGACCACGCCGTGGACGCTGCCGGCCAACGTCGCCGCGGCCGTGCACCCCGAGCTCACGTACGCGCGGGTCCGCCAGGGGGACGCCGTCTATTACGTTGCCAAGGGGCGGCTCGGAGTGCTCGATTCCGAGAGGCAAAGCCGCGGCGCCGCCGAGCTGCTGGCCGAGCTGCGCGGCGCCGAGCTGGTCGGCTGGGAGTACGACGGACCGTTCGACGAGCTCGAGGCGACCGCGCCGGCGCGGCCCGCGCACCGGGTGATCGCCTGGAGCGAAGTGACCGAGACGGACGGCACGGGGATCGTCCACATCGCGCCGGGCTGCGGCAAGGAGGACTTCGAGCTCGGCTGCGCCGAGGGGCTGCCGGTGCTCGCGCCGATCGACGACGAAGGGCACTACGTGGGGGGCGCGGCCGTGCGCGAAAACCGCGTGCGCCGCGGCAAGCCGGTGCAGTTCTACACCGGCGGCTACGGCATGCTCGCCGGCGAATCGGCGCCGCGCGTCGCCCCCGCGATCTACGAGAGCCTGCGCGCCAAGCGCCTCTTCTACACGGCCGAGCGCTACGCGCACAGCTACCCGCACTGCTGGCGCTGCAGCACCGCGCTCGTCTTCCGCGCCGTGGACGAGTGGTACATCGATATGAGCTGGCGCGAAGAGATCAAAGAGGTCGTGCGCCAGATCCGCTGGATCCCGGAGTACGGCCGCGATCTCGAGCTCGACTGGCTCAAGAACATGGGCGACTGGATGATCTCGAAGAAGCGCTACTGGGGGCTGGCGCTGCCGATCTTCGAGTGCCGCGCCTGCGGGACGTTCGACGTCATCGGCGGCCGCGACGAACTGCACGCGCGCGCCGTGTCCGGGTGGGACGCGTTCGAGGGGCACAGCCCGCACCGCCCGTGGGTCGACCGCGTCGCGATCGCTTGCCCGCAGTGCGGCGCGCCGGCCACGCGCATCCCGGATGTCGGTAACCCCTGGCTCGACGCCGGCATCGTCGCCTACTCCACCACGCGCTACTTCTGTGACCGCGACTACTGGGCACGCTGGATCCCGGCCGATGTGGTGCTCGAGGCCCTGCCGGGCCAGTTCCGCAACTGGTTCTATGCCATGCTGGCCATGAGCACCATGATGGAGCAGATCCCGCCGTTCCGCACCCTGCTCGGCCATGCCATGGTGCGCGACGAGCGTGGCGAGGAGATGCATAAGTCCAAGGGCAACGCCATCTGGTTCGACGACGCCGTCGAGAAGATGGGCGCCGACGTCATGCGCTGGATCTACTGCCGCCAGAACCCGCTTCAGAACCTGAACTTCGGCTACACGCCGGGCAAGCAGGTCGAGCGCCAGGTCTTCAACACCCTCTGGAACAGCTACGCGTTCTTCACGAACTATGCGCGGCTGGACGCGTTCGACCCGCGCATGCCGGGGGTGCCGGTGCCGGAACGGCCCGAGATCGACCGCTGGATCCTGTCCAACCTGCAGCGGCTCATCGCCTCCGCGCGGCGGAACTTCGAGGACTACTCGATCACGCCGGTCGTGCGGCAGGCCGAAGAGTTCATCGACGAGCTCTCCAACTGGTACATTCGGCGTAACCGCCCGCGCTTCTGGCGCAGCCGCGGCCAGGACGACCGCGACAAGCTCGCCGCCTACCAGACGCTCTACGAGGTGCTCGTCACCCTGACGCGCGTGCTGGCGCCGATCATCCCGTTCCTCGCCGAGCGGATCTATCGCAACCTCACCCAGGGCGCGGCGACGCCCCGAACGGGCGGGGAAGCGGCGGAGCGGGGCGGCCGGGCATCCGGCGCCTCCGCGGCACCGCTCGCCGCCGGCGGGTCGCCCGCGTCGGCCGCGCTGGGCGCGGGGCTCCTCGCACCGCCGCCCGATAGCGTGCACCTCGCGCCCTACCCGGCGGTCGATGCGACGCTGATCGACGAGACGCTCAGCTTCCAGATGGGCGTCGTGCGCCAGGTCGTGGGAGTCGGGCACGCGCTGCGCGAGAAGGCGGGGGAACGGACGCGGCAGCCGCTGGCCGAGGTGCGGGTTGCCGTGCCGGACGCCGAGCACCGCGCGGCGCTCGAGCGCCTGGGTGGCCTGGTCGCCGACGAACTCAACGTCAAGCGGCTGGACGTGGTGGAAAGCCTCGGCGACCTGACCTCGGTCTCGGCCAAGCCGAACTTCGGGGTGCTCGGGCCGCGCTACGGCAAGGACGTGCCGAAGATCGCCCGCGCACTCGGTCGAGCTCCCATCGCTCTGTTGCGCCGTCTGCAGACCGGGGAGACCGTCACGCTCGACGCAGATGGCCGCACGTTTGAGCTCTCCCCCGCCGATGTCGCGATCAGCGTGAAGACCGAGACCGGTTGGGTGGTGGACCAGACCGGTGCGCTCCCGGTGGCGCTCGACACGCGCCTTACCCCGGAGCTGCGCCGCGAAGGGTTGGCACGCGATGTGGTGCGGCACATCCAGCAGCTGCGCAAGGAAACGGGCCTCGAGATTGAGGATCACATTGCCGTGAGCTATGAGACGGACAACACCGAGTTCGCCGCGGCCATCGAGCAATGGTCCGAGTACATCTGCGCCGAAACGCTCTGCGAGCAGCTCACGACCAGACCGCTGGGCGGCACGCCCAAGGAGCTGAAGATCGGCAACGCCATGCTGCGGGTCGAGATCCGTAAAGTCTAGGTTCCTTATCTGTTCCCGACTTTTCCCGGCTTGGCGGCCTCCCCGCGGCCAGAGATCAGAGGTCAGAGATCAGAGGTCAGAGATCAGAGGTCAGAGATCAGAGGTCAGAGATCAGAGGTCAGAGATCAGAGGTCAGAGATCAGAGGTCAGAG
>JBGPMX010000354.1:0-5807 GCA_041487215.1 Planctomycetia bacterium
CGATCTGGTTCGACATCGTCCCCGAGGGGACGTAGAGCGCCGCCTCCTTGCCGAGCAGCCGAGCCACCCGCTCCTGGAGCAGGTTCATCGTCGGGTCTTCGCCGTACACGTCGTCGGCGACCTCGGCCCGTGCGATGAACTCGCGCATCGCCGCGGACGGCCTGGTCACGGTATCGCTGCGCAGATCGATCATCGCATCAGACATGATCGGTTGACCTGTTGACCTGTGGAACTGTTGACCTGTTGACCGGTTATCCGTTGACCTGACAGTAACACGCGGCGGGCCGCCGGGCAATCGGAAGCGCTTTCGCTGGGTTGTCATCCTGAGGCTTGGCGAAGGAGTTGCGTGACCTCGGCCGAGTTACTCACGCGAAACGTTCGAACCGCTGAGGAACGCCGACCGACGCCGATAGGAAGAGGGCTGCTCAAGGTCGGTTCAGGGAACCGATGGCGGGATCGTCTTCGGATCGGCGTGCCTCGGCGTTCATCGGCGGTTCCTTCCCCCATGAGTTGCCGGACCGAGATCCTTCGCTGCGCTCGTGCCTCGCTCTGCTCAGGATGACACCGCTCCCATTGGTACCTGGGGAGATCCTTCGCTGCGCTCGTGCCTCGCTCCGCTCAGGATGACAATGTCCGCTCTTCCCGCGCTCCGCTCGGAATGTCCGCTCTTCCCGCGCTCCGCTCGGTATGACAGACTGACCGAAGCAACAGAGCAGGACACTCCCTGTGTTCGCGCGGTGCGACGAGGGAGAGATCATTGACAGGGAGAGGAATCCGGGTTATCGACTAAGCTTTCTCACGGGCCCGCTGCAAGTCGCCGCGCCATCATTCGTCTCTCGCGACCCATGCAAACCATGACCAAGATTCGCAAGATCTGTTGCGCCGACGCCAGTGCGAGTGCGGCCATCGCGGCGCTCCGGAAGCGGCTGAGCCCGGACGGCGAGGTGATCAGCCCGAGCGCGCGGGCGCGCACGACCGAGGTGTTCGGCGAGCCGCTGCCGCCCGCGGAGGTGGTGCGGCGGATCTGCCGCGACGTGCGCGCGCGCGGCGCCGACGCCGTGTTCGACTACACGCGACGGCTGGACCGCGTCGAGCTGACGCCGGCGACGCTGCGCGTGCCGGCCGAGGACCTGGAGCGGGCGCACGCCGCCGCGGAGCCGGCGTTCCTCGAGGCCGTCCGCCGCGTGCGCCAGAACATCTGGCAGTTCCAGACGGGCGTGCTCACGCAGGACGCGTCGCTGCGCGTGGCGGGCAAGTACGAGCTGCGGCTGCGCTACCGGCCGCTCCGCCGCGTGGGCGTCTGCGTGCCCGGTGGCGCCGCCGCCTACCCATCGACCCTGCTCATGACCGCCGTGCCCGCCCAGGCAGCGGGTGTGCCCGAAATCGCCGTCGTGTCGCCCCCGACCCGCAATGGCGCGAACAACCCGGACGTTCTGGCGGTCTGTCATGAGCTGGGGATCCGCGAGGTCTATCGCGTCGGAGGTGCCCAGGCGGTCGCGGCTCTCGCCTACGGCTGCTCGGGGCTCGAGCGCGTGGACAAGATCGTCGGGCCGGGCAACCTCTTCGTCGCGCTGGCGAAGCGCGAGGTCTTCGGCGACGTGGATATCGACATGATGGCCGGGCCGACCGAGGTCGTCGTCATTGCCGACGGCTCGGCCAACCCGGCCTACCTGGCCAGCGACCTGATCGCGCAGGCCGAGCACTCGCCGGGGGCCAGTTTGCTCGTCACCTGGCACGAGCGGCTGGCCGACCAGGTCGTCGAGGCGCTCGATGACCAACTCGAGCGGCTGCCGCGCGGCGCGCTGGCGCGCGCGAGCCTCGAGGAGTTCGGCGCGATCATCCTCACGCGGGGCCGCGACGAGGCGGTGGCGCTGACGAACGCCATTGCGCCGGAACACCTCCACGTTGTGACCGCGGACGCCGAAGCGGTGGCGGCGGAGATCACGAGCGTCGGCGCGATCTTCATCGGCGATTACACCCCGGTGGCGGTCGGCGACTACGTGGCCGGCCCGTCGCACGTGCTGCCCACCGGCGGCAGCGCGCGCTTCGCCAGCGGCCTGTGCGCCAACGACTTCCTCAAGCGCTCGAGCATCCTGCTCTACACCGCCGAGGGGCTCCGGGCCGTGGCCGATGACGTCCGGCTGTTCGCCGCGCGCGAAGGGTTGACCGGGCACAGCGCGAGCGTCGATATCCGACTCTCTGACCTCTGATCTCCCTCGGACCGGATGTCGTTTTTTCGATTTAATGTGGACGGGATGGCCGGTTACCAGCCGGGCGAGCAGCCGCGCGGGCTTACCGGCGTGCTCAAGCTCAATACCAACGAGAACCCGTATCCGGCGTCGCCGCGCGTCTTCGAAGCCGTCCGCCAGACCACGCCCGACGCGCTGCGCAAGTACCCCGACCCCATGGCCACCGTGTTCCGCGAGCGCGCCGCCACGCTCCTTGGCGTGCCGAGCGACTGGATCCTCGCGGGGAACGGATCGGACGATTTGCTCACCATCGCCGTGCGCAGCTTCGTGAGCCCCGACGACCTGGTCGTCGCACCGACTCCGAGCTACACCCTGTACCGCAGCCTGGCTCAGATTCAGGACGCCCAGTACCGGGAAATACCGTTCACGGCCGAGTGGGGGCTGCCCGACGCATTCGCGGACCCGTCCGCTCGGCTCGCCTTCCTGCCCAACCCGAATTCGCCGTCCGGCACTGTGATCGAGCCGTCGCGCGTGCGGGCGCTGGCCCGGCGCCTGCGCTGCCCTCTGGTCGTCGACGAGGCGTACGTGGACTTCGCCGCGCAGGACTGCGTCAGCCTGGTGCGCGAGCTCAAGAACGTCATCGTCACGCGCAGCCTGAGCAAGTCGTACTCGCTCGCCGGCATCCGCTTCGGCTACGCCGTGGCGTGGCCCGAGGTCATTCGCGGCATGATCAAGGTAAAGGATTCGTACAACTGCGACGCGGTGAGCATCGCCGCCGCAACCGCCGCCATCGACGACCAGACGCACTTCCGCGAGAACATCCGGCGGGTATGCGCGACTCGGGCCAGGCTCGGCGAGGCGCTGCGCGGGCTCGGCTTCCACGTGCCCGATTCGCAGGCGAACTTCGTCTGGTGCAGCGACGGCCCGGCCCCGCCGCGGCGGCTCTACGAACAGCTCAAGGAGCGCGACATCCTGGTGCGATACATGAACTATCCCGGTCACGGCGAGGGGCTGAGGATCTCGGTCGGCAGCGACGCGGAGATCGATCGGCTGCTCTCCGAGCTGAGGGAGTTGATTCGGTGATCGGGATCGGTCAACAGGTCAACAGGTCAACAGGTCAACCGAACGATGAAAACCAATTCCCGTCAAGCGACCGTCCGCCGCAAGACCGCCGAGACCAATATCGAGCTGGCGCTCAACCTGGACGGCCGCGGCCAGTGCGACGTCGCGACCGGCGTCGGATTCCTGGACCACATGCTGACGCTGCTCGCCAAGCACAGCTTGACCGACCTGAGCGCAAAGGCGCAGGGGGACCTGCACATCGACCAGCACCACACGGTCGAGGACGTGGGCATCTGCCTGGGGCAGGCGATTGCCCAGGCGCTCGGAGACAAGGCGGGCATCCGTCGCTACGGCGACGCCACGCTGCCCATGGACGAGGTGCTGGTGACCGTGGCGCTCGACCTGAGCGGCCGCCCAAGTTTTGTGTGGAAGGTCGCGATGCCGACCGAAAAAATCGGCGCGTTCGACGCGCAGCTGGTAGAAGAATTCTGGCACGCGGTAGCAACGCATGCCGCGATGAACCTGCACGTCGTGCTGCACCACGGCAAGAACAGCCATCACATCTCGGAGGCGGTCTTCAAGGGCTTCGCACGGGCGCTGGCCTGGGCGGTGGAGCGCGACCCGCGCGTGCAGGGGGTGCCGTCGACGAAGGGGAAGCTGTAGCGGCGTCGAGCGTTGAGCGTGCAGCGTTGAGACGTCCAGCGTTGAGACGTCCAGCGTTGAGACCAACCTGACCTCTGAGGTTCATCGCTCAACCTATCAACGCTCAACGGCGAATATTGCCTAACCTCTGACGCTCAACGCCGCAACGCGCAACGCCTCAACGCTCAACGGTCGATACAGCGGACCCTTAGCAGTTCAGGTGCGGCGAGGTATAATCGGAATGCTCCACGAGGCTGCGGCAGCCGTGGCGTGAGGAGTGTGGACGATGGCAACTCCGATTGGACAGACCGAGAAGTGGACCGCGGTGGACCTCGCCGAAAGTTTCGGTCCGATCCCGCTCGCGCGCATCCGGACCAACCCACCCCCAGGGCAGGCAAGCGAACAGGACGTGATCGCCATTCACGACCATGAGGATCGCTTGTGCGAGCTTGTGGACGGTGTCCTGGTGGAGAAAACCGTGGGTGCCTACGAATCTTATCTCGCCATTCTGCTCGCGCGCCATCTCGGGAACTTTGTTGAGGCACAACGGCTCGGCATCGTTCTCGGCTCGGACGGCATGATGCGGCTGGCACCCGGACTTGTGCGCATCCCGGACGTGTCATTTATCTCGTTCGATCGCCTGCCGAATCGCCAGGTGCCGCGCGACGCGATCGCAAAGCTGGCTCCCGATTTAGCGGTGGAAATCATCTCGAAGGGGAATACGCGGCAGGAAATGGATCGCAAGCTGCGCGACTACTTTGCGGGCGGCGTGCGATTGGTCTGGTACGTATATCCCACGGAGCGCGCCGTGCGCATTTATACCGCGGCCGAGCGCTCGGCGACCATCCGCGAGCCCGAGTCGCTCGACGGCGGCGATGTCGTCCCCGGGTTCATTTTGCCTCTCGGCGCGCTGTTCGCGGAACCGGAGCCCAAACGCGGCTAAACGGCGCCGCGGAACACAAGGAAGAACAGCCCTCATAGCACAGCGCGGTCCGGGAGCTGCGCTTCGACGCTGTCACGGATGGCCGTTTGCTTGTAGCTTCGCGTTCAAGAGCTCAACCAGTTTCGGCGAGACGCCATCGCGGCAAGCGGCGCCGGGATCGATTCGTGCCAGGGCTGCCGTCGCGGCGTTTCGCACCTTGGCGTTGCCATCGTTGTGGGCCTGTCGGAGAAGCGGGACCGCATCTCGCGCCGCCGGGCCGATCGACCCCAGTGCAATCGCACACACCTCGCGCCATTCCGATTCTTTCTCCCGCAGCCCACTCGCAAGCACCGGCGCCGCAGCGGCCGCTTTTGGACCCAAATGCGAGATGGCACATGCAGCAATCAGGCGTATGGACGGGTCCTCGTCGTTAAGGGCCTGTATCAGGCTGGCCACCTGCCCGCGGCCACCTGCCAGTCGCTGAACGTCCTCCAATGCTTTGCTGGATGCGCGCGGATCTCCCATCTTTATTGTTCGAAAAAGAGCGCGTACCTGCTGATGCTGCAATGCCGGCCAAAGCAGAACCCGCGCACTCAACACGGCCACGGCCAAGCATGCTGTGAGCAAAGTGCCGCACAAGTATCGCCCCTGGCGAGCTAACCCCACCAGTGACCTCCGGGTCGCAAGGCGCTCTGCGCGAGCCTGAAGTCTGCGCTCACGCGAGACGCGCACGCGCGCCCAACGCCCCCTCTTGTTGCTCGACGGTACACGCCTCAATCACTCGCTTACTTGCGGAAGAACTCGCGTGCTTCCTCGTAGTAGCTCAGGTCGAGCTGCTTGGTCGTGGCCACGCCCTCCTGGAGTGGCACGGAGATGATGCGGGTGCCCTGCAGCGCGACCATCGTGCCGAAGTCGCGCTTGAGCACGAGCTCGGCGGCGTGGATGCCGAAGCGGGTGGCGAGCACGCGATCGAAGGCGCTCGGCGCGCCGCC
>JBGPMX010000355.1:0-5773 GCA_041487215.1 Planctomycetia bacterium
ATCGTCATCGTCGGCGCCGGCGTGTCGGGCCTGGCGACCGCCTATCACCTGACGCGGCAGGCTCGAGACTGTCGCATGGACCTTCGCGTCACCGTGCTCGAGAGCGACACCCGGCCGGGCGGCCGGGTGTGGACCGAGCGCAGCGACGGCTTTCTTCTTGAAACCGGTGCGAACGGCTTCCTGGACTCGAAGCCGTCGACGCTCGAGCTGTCGAAGGCGCTCGGCCTGGGCGATGAATTGATCGCGGCGCGGCCCGAGGCCAAGAACCGCTACATCCTAAAGCGTGGACGGCTCGAGAAAATTCCGACCGGCCTCGGCAGCCTTCTGACCACGCCTCTGCTGAGCTGGGCCGGCAAGCTGCGCGTGCTCGGCGAGCCGCTCGTCCGCGCCGAGCGAGACGCCGCCGACGAGACCGTGCGCGACTTCGCCATGCGCCGGCTTGGGCGAGAGGCGGCGGACACGCTGATCGACGCCATGGTGACGGGCATCTACGCGGGGGACGCGGGATTGCTCTCTGCCCCCGCGACATTCCCCCGCATGGTTGCGCTCGAACGCGAACACGGCAGCCTGCTGCGGGGTTTCCGCCGCGCGGCGCGCGCGCGGCGATCGCACAGCGGCGACGACCCACCGCATGCGGGCCGCCCGCTCGGATCGCTCTGGTCGCTGCGCCGCGGCATGGGGCAATTGATCGAGCGGCTCGGCGAGCGGTGCGGCGGTGATGTCGTGACTGGAACCGAAGTGCGCGGCATCCGGCCGCGCCGCGCGGGCGGTTGGTCCATCGAGCGGGCCCAGGCGCGGTCAGAGCCAGCCGACGCGGTGGTGCTCGCCTGCCCGAGCTTTGCCCAGGGCGCGATCACCGCCGCGCTCGACCCGGAGCTGTCCTGCCTGCTCTGTGGGATCCCGTACACGTCGGTCGTCGTCGTGTCGCTCGGTTTTCGTGCCGGCGACGTGCCGCGCCCGCTCGACGGCTTCGGCTACCTATCCCCGCAGCGAACGCGGCGCGACGTGCTCGGAGTGCTCTGGTGCTCGTCGATCTTCCCGGGCCGGGCGCCGCAGGGGTCGGTGCTGCTGCGCGCCATGTGCGGCGGCTGGAACCGGCCGGACATCGCGGGCTGGGATGCCGACCGAGTGGTTGCCGCGGTGCGCGACGAGCTGCGCTCGGTCCTGGGCATCGAAGCTCCGCCCATCCTGACCCGCTTGATCGTGTGGCCGCTGGCGATCCCTCAGTACCACACCGGGCACCTCGAGCGGGTTGCGGCGATCGAGGAGCGGCGGCGGCGACATCCGGGACTCTACCTGACCGGTAATTCGTTCCGCGGCGTGAGCGTGAACGACTGCACCGAGGAGGCGGAGCGGTGTGCGCACGAGGTGATCGGCGAGCTAGTGTCTCCTCACTCTTCGAATGGCAGGTGAAGGCCTGTCATCCTGAGCGGAGCGAGGCACGAGCGCAGCGAAGGATCCCCGCGGGGCGGATGGGTGCCTGGGGTCGAGCGGCGAGGAACGAGCAGCGAGCCCCCAGTCGAGTCGCCGAGGACTCCGCCGATTCACCAGTAGGTGCCGAGGAGCGCTTCGGTGAGGAGCGTCTGCGCGGCGAGCAGCACGGCGACGGCAAGCGTGCCGCGCAGCTGGGCGTGCCCTCGTTCCTGATCGAACAACGCGCCCGCCACCGGGATCACCGCCAGCGGGACCAGGAACATCCAGATCCGCTCGACCTCCAGCGTGTAGATGGGGGCGAGCGCCGCGACCAGCAGCGTCAGGCTGCCCACGCACGCCAGATCGCGCGCGGCGTTCACGTTGCCGCCATCCGCGAGAGGCAGCGGGCGTCGATCGGCCTGCGGGTCTCTGTCACCATCCGGCGGGACGGTTCGGTACGGGGTCAGTTGGACGAGCCACCGCCACCGTCCCCCCCTTAGCAAGGGGGGGACGAGGGGGGTATCCAGCCAAACGGACCCAGTAGCGACGGTTCCGTCGTCCGCGCGTCCCGTGTGCGCCCCCGCGAGCGCTCGCCAACTCCGCGTCACGGCGGGCCACCAGAGCAGCGTGATGGGCAGACCGGCGGCGATGAAGAACACTGCCAGGTTGCCCACCGCCAGGTGCGCGTAGCGGGCGATCGATTCATGCCGTGCGCCGGCCATGATGCGGTCCGAGTTGGCGACGGCGGCGCGGAGCGCGGCGACCGGATCATATCCGGTCGCGATCCAGAGCGCGGCGTGGAAGGCGAGGAAGGCCGCCAGTGCGGCGGCGGCCGCCGCGACCACCCGCGCGCGTTGGCCGCGGGCCGTGCAGAGTCGCACAACGGCGGCGATGCCGGCGAATACCAGCACGATCGCCACCGAGTAAGTCATCATCGCGGCCAGCCCGGCGGCAAGACCGGCGGCGACGCCGCGGCGGACCGGGCGGTCGTCGAGCGCTCGCCAGAACAGCGCCATGGCGGCGATCAGGCACGCGGCGAACGGGCCGTCCATCGAGGTCGCGGTGAAGAGCACGATGCTGGGCACGACGACGTAGAGTGCTGCGGCGCGGCGCGCGACTCCGGGCCCCCCCACCCCATGGGCCCAGACGTACACGAGCGGGACGGCCAGCGACGATACCAGGATGATCGAAGCGGCCGCACCCCAGACTCCCCCGCCGGCCCCCCGCGCGGCCCAAAGAAAGAGCACCGCGCCGGGGGGGTGCACCTGGGCGTGCATCGGTAAGCGCGCGGCGACACGCGGGTAATCGCGCAGGAACCGGGCCACGCCATCGACCCGATCCACCGCTCCGTAGTACTCGAGATCGCTGCGCGCCAGCGGGCCGACCAGCGCACGAGGACCACCCGATATCATCGCCACGGCGGTCGTGATCGCCAGGAACCAGAGCCAGAATGAGACGGCCGCCGCCGGTGCGGTCAGCGACGTTGCAATCCGCGTGCGGCGCAGCCAGATGGCGTATGCCGTGGCCACCGCCAGCGCGGGAACGAGCCAGCCCTTGAGGTGCGGCCGCCAGTACGCATAGAGCGGCGCGAGCTTGTAGCTGACTGCCCCCAGGCGCAGCCCGCCGCGCAGCATGAGCGCGCGCAGCAGCACGTGATACACCAGGAACAGGGCCGCCAGCAGGCCGCTCTGCGTCGCCAGGACGGGAAGGGTCAGCTTTCGCTGCACGCGCGGCGCCTCCTTGCGCTCTCTTGCTCGATCGGGGCATCGGGGCCGGAGATTATGCGCGCCGCGGGGTAGGGGCTCAAGGGGACATGTCCGAACCACCCACCGGCCACGCTTCGATGGTAGGAAGTGACCCGGCCGGGAGTGGCCGGGCGTACTCGTACAGCCAGACCTCAGAGCCGGACTCGGTGTGCACACGCACCCGCCGATACCGCCCTTCGGCCACGCCTTCGTACTGATCGAGTTCCGTGAGCTCGCTCGTGGCAATGTCCAGAACGTACCCGGAGAACGTCGGTGCGTCCGGCGCGCCGGTGCCGACCGCGGCCGGGTACGGCCCCAGATCATAGAGCTGGCCGCGCACGCGATCCGGCCAGGCACGCCGCAGCGTGCGCGGCGGCCGGCAGTGCGGCTGCAACTGACCGTAGGCGAAGAGCAGGCATCGGCCGGGGGGGAGCGGATCGGCGGGAGACGGGTCGCTGGTCAGGAGTATTGCACCCATCCGGGCCTCATGTAGCCCCCGGCTGCGCCGGGGCTCAAAATGCCGAGCGTTTTCTTGCCGGTTCGACTCCTATAATTGTACAGGGCGACCGGGCGGGTGCGGTGACTCCTGGACGTCGCGGGCGCTTGCCCGATCGCCCCTCCAAGAGGCTTGGGGTGCCTTCGGCTCCTGGGAGGAACCGTGATGGCGAGCAAAAAACCAGCGGCCTTGAAGAGGACGACGCGGGGCGGAACCGGCCGGCGCGCGGCGCCCGCGGGCCAGGCTCCCTCGAACGGCAAGGCCGCCGCTTCGGCGCGCGTGCAGCCGACCAGCATCGGACAGTACCTCATCGATCGCCTCTACGGGCTCGGCATCCGCCACGTCTTCGGCGTGCCGGGCGACTACGTGCTGCACTTCTACAAGATGCTCGAGGAGAGCAAGCTCCGGATCGTGACCACCACGCGCGAGGACGGCGCGGGCTTCGCCGCCGACGCCTACGCGCGCATGCACGGCCTGGGCGCGATCTGCGTCACCTACTGCGTGGGCGGCCTGAACGTTTGCAACGCCGTTGCGGGGGCCTACGCCGAAAAGTCTCCGGTGGTGGTGATCAGCGGTGCACCCGGCATTGCCGAACGGGCGAACAATCCGATGCTGCACCACCGCGTCGGCAGCTTCTCAACACAGAAAGACGTGTTCGATAAGATCACCGTGGCCAGCACCGTGCTGGAGGACCGGCTCACCGCGTTCCGCGACATCGATCGCGTGCTCGGCGAAGCCGTACGCCGCAAGGGACCCGTGTACATCGAGCTGCCCCGCGATCGGGTCGACACCCTGCCGCTCTACGAGCACGAGCCGATGTTCGTTCGGCCGTCGAGCGACCGCGAGGCGCTCGACGAAGCGATCGCCGAGGTCGCGGGCATGCTGGCGGCCGCCAGGAAGCCGCTCATCCTGGCCGGCGTCGAGATCCACCGCTTCGGGTTGCAGCGCGAGCTGACCGAGCTCGCCGAGAAAACGCACATTCCCATCGCGTCCACCTTGCTGGGCAAATCGGTGATCGCCGAGAACCACCCGCTCTTCGTCGGCGTTTACGAGGGGAGGATGTGCCGGGACGAGCTGCGGCAGTACGTCGAGGCGTCCGACTGCATCCTGATGCTCGGCTGCTTCCTCACGGATATCGACACGGGCGGCGACACGAACCGGCTCGCCGACGACCGCTGCATCTACGCGCGGAGCGAGGAGATCCGCATCCGGCACCACGAGTACCAGAACGTGCTGCTCGCCGATTTCCTCCGCGGCCTGGTCAAGCGGGACCTGCCCAAATCGACGCGGGAGATCCTGGGGCCGCCGCCGCGCGCCGCTCAGCCGTCCCCGCGCGGCAACAACCCCGTCACGGTGCGCCGCCTGTTCCAACGGATCAATGACATTCTCGACGAGACCATGGTCGTTATCGCCGACGTCGGCGACTGCCTGTTCGCCGCGGCCGACCTGGTCATCCACCGCCATACCGAGTTCATCAGCCCGGCCTACTACACGTCCATGGGGTTCGCGGTCCCCGGCGCCCTGGGTGCCTCGTTCGCCCGGCCCGACCTGCGCCCCATCGTCGTCGTGGGAGACGGCGCCTTCCAGATGACCGGAACCGAGCTATCCACCATCGCACGGTACGACCTGAAGCCGATCGTCATCGTGCTCGATAACGGCTGGTACGGGACCGAGCACGCGATCCAGGCCGGTTCGTTCAACAATCTGCACCCGTGGCGGTATGCACGTATCGTCGAGCTCCTGGGCAAGGGCTGGGGCACGGAAGTCTCGACGGAGCAGCAGCTCGACCAGGCGCTGCAAACCGCCCTGGCCAACCGGTCGGGCTTCAGCTTGCTCGACGTGCACCTGGACAAGAACGACCGCAGCCCGGCCCTCGAGCGGCTTGCCAGGCGGCTCGCGAAGCGGCTGTCTTGAAGTACGGACGCGTCGGCAGATCGCCTGGGTCCCCCCCACCGCAAGCTCGAACTCTGCTGCGCGGATCGGGGCGTGGGGGGGGGGGGGGGAGGGGCGCGCCGCGGGGTGGCGAAAGGAGGAGGCCCCGCCCCCCCCCCCGCGGGGGCGCCCCCGCCGCGCCCCCGGCCACCCCCCCCCCCCCCACCCCCCCCCCCCCCGGCCGCCG
>JBGPMX010000356.1:0-5766 GCA_041487215.1 Planctomycetia bacterium
ACGTCGGCGCCGTCGCGTGCCAGCCGCAACGCGACGGCACGGCCGATGCCGCGCGAGCCGCCGGTGACGAGCGCCACACGGTTGTCGAACGCCCCACTCATCCCTGCTCATCCAAGAACAACTTGAGCAACCGCCCCCGTACTTCGTCCTACTCCGCTTGGACGGTGCCACGAACGGCGATTCACCCAAAGGCACGGCGGGGTCGGGAGACCCGCGCCGAACACGTTCCTATCGAGATCCTTCGCTCGGCTCGTGCCTCGCTGTGCTCAGGATGACAGGATAGCGCTCGTGCCTCGCTGTGCGGAGTGATGTTCCCTCACCGGCCGTTCCAAGAGCGACAGGGTGCTAGAGCAGTTGGGCGATGACGTCGCCGCGGCTAATGGCAAGCGGGCGGCCAAGCGCGTCGTGGATGAGCGTGTCCGGCCGGTAGCCCAGGCAGTGGAAGAGCGTCGCCGTGATGTCCTGCGGCTCGACCCGTCCCTCTTGCGGGTGCGCGGCGATGGGATCGGATTTTCCGTGCACCCGGCCGCCCTGGATGCCGCCGCCGGCCAGCGCCGCCGAGAAGACGTAGCCCCAGTGATCGCGCCCGCCGCGCGGATTGATCTTCGGCGTGCGTCCGAACTCGCCCATCCACACCACCAGGGTCTCGTCGAGCAGGCCGCGATCGGCCAGGTCCTCGAGCAGCGCGGAGTAGGCCAGGTCCATCGGGGGCATGAGTGCCGTCTTGAGCCGTTCGGCGTTCTTCGAGTGCGTGTCCCAGACCGGGTTCTCATTCGAGTCCTCGGCGCTGCGCGTCCAGTTGACCTGCACCAGCGACACCCCGGCCTCGATCAAACGCCGCGCCAAGAGCACGCTCTGTCCGAAACGGTTGCGGCCGTAGCGGTCGCGCAGCGCCGACGGCTCGCGATCGAGCTCGAACGCCTGGCGTCCCTTGGGCGAGCGCAGCAGATCGAACGCCTGCTGGCTGATCGCATCCCAGCGCGACGGCGCGCCGCCGCGGTCCGCCGCGTCGAGGTGCCGGTTCACCTGGTCGAGCAGCGAGCGGCGGCCATCGAACCGCAACTCCGGGAGCTCGCCGGGCAGCCCGAGCCCGGCCACCTCGAACTTCGGGGCACTCGGATCGCAGGTAAGCAGCCAGGGATCGGACGCGCGGCCGAGAAATCCCGCGTCCTGGCCCGGCCAGACGATGTGGCCGGTGTTCCAGATCTCCTCCGGCAACCGCACGGCAGGCGGCATCGGCCCGCGCGCGGCCGCCAGCTTCTGCACCACCGCGCCGAACCACGGCCAGTCGTTCGGGAACCCGGGCGTCGCGTTCTCGTTGTTGGTGGGCTGGTGCGGGTAGCCGGTCAGCATCCAGTAGCCGCTGGACGAATGCGCGTTGTCCTTGGTGGAGACGGCGCGGAGCACGGCGATCTTGTCGGTGAGCCTGGCCACCCGCGGCATCAGCTCGCCGACCGAGAGCCCCGGCACGGCGGACGGGATCGGTTTAAGTTCGCCGCGGATCTCGGCCGGCGCCTCGGGCTTGGGGTCCCACGTCTCGTGCTGCGGCGGGCCCCCCATGAGAAACAGCACGATGCAGGACTTGGCCTTGCCGAACGAGCGATCGCCGCCGGCGAACGCCGCCTGGGCGCGCCGCGCACCGACCAGTTGCGGCAGCGTCAGGCCGGCCAGGCCGAGCCCGCCCACGCGCAGCCACTCACGCCGCGTGAGCCCATCACACAACCGAACCGGTCGATCCTGAATGGAGAGCATAGAACCCCGCATCAAACGGCGCCGCATTGCAACCGCCCATGATAGTCCCGGGACATCGCATCAACAATCTCGAATCCGAGCGCGGCGTGGAAACGCTTGGGACGGTGCGTTACCCTGATCTTCAAAGAAAGGAGCCGGCAATGAGGTACAGCGAGGTTGCGCGACTCCTGAACGCCCGCACGTTCGAGCCGCTCCGTATCATCACGTCGGCCGGCGAAAGCTACGACGTGCTCGACCGCAACGACGCGGTACTTGCCCAGCGGACGATCGCCGTGGCGCTACACACGAGGCGTGGAAACGGAGTCCCGACCGGCATCGCGCAGGTCTCGCTCCCCCACATCACGGCCATCGAGCCACTCCCCGGCTGAAGCGGGGCGAGGCGCACGTCGCCGACCCATGGGCGGCCCCGCGCACCCCGCCAGGACGACCTATACCGTCGCACGCCAGCGATCTCGCGCACGAGAATCGTTCGCGGAATGAATCAGTGCATGCTCTCGAGGATAACCTCGAGGATCTTGAGCCGGGCGTCGGCCTCGACCACCTGCCCTTGAGTCGCATGGCCGGCTTCGTACGCCGCGCGCGCCGTCTGCGCCTCGGCCGCCGCCGCATCGTACGCTACCCGGGCGATCTGGCGCAGCACCTTAACCTTGCGTTCCGCCGCCTGCATGTTGATCTGCGCAGTCTCCAGCTCTTCTTGCGACACGACCTTCGCCTCGTGCCGGTCCAATATGTTGAACCGTAGCCTGGCGAGCTCGAGCTTTTCGACCGCCTCGATGTACGTGGTGGCCAGGCTGACCAGGTCGAGGTGCGTCCCGGCGGCAGCCGTGTTCGAGCCACTCCGTAGGGCCCCCGCCACTCGGTTCGCGCGGTTCTGGTTCGTCGCGGCGCTGCTTGGCGCCCTTGAGTCGTTCTCGGACGGGCTATCGAGCTTGCTGATGATGGCCTCGATCAGAGCCAGCCTGTCGGGCATCGAGCGGATGATGATCGCGTTCGTCCTCTCGTCGGCGGCCAGGATGTCCCGAGTGTCCCGATCCGGCCCAAGCACCTGCTCGAGCGTAGCCTGGGCGTCTCGGGCGCGCGCATACTTGAGCCGGAACACGCGCACTGCGAAGTTCGATTCTTGCGGTTCAGCGGCTGCGTCGGCGGTGCGTTTGGTCGGCTCAGGGGGCTCGGAGCCGGGAGCCGGCGAGAGCGATGTTGCCGCGGTGTCCGCTTGATGCCCGGGCTGGTCCGGACTCGCCGGCTGCACGGCCTCTGCCCGATCATCCGCGATGGAGGCTGACGCGGACATGCGTGCCCCGACCATCAGAGCGGCCAGGACCGCGACGGCGATCGTCCCGGCGGGCCACCACGGGGCATGGTTGACGTGCGAGTCGCTCGGAGCCAGAAGCCGGCGCACGCGGCGCAAGAGGTTCCCGCCGCGCGCGGCAAGCGCAAGTTGGCTGCGGGGCACACGCAACCCCTCCAGGGTAGCCAGGGCACGAGCGACGACCACCCGGTCGCCACACACCTGGGCCGCCACGTCGTCGCAGCATTGCTCGCGCTCCTGGCGGATGCGGTGCGACAACCACCACACCACCGGATGATAGAACAGCAGCGTCTCGATTACGTTTTGGAACATATTGACCAGGTAATCGTGCCGCCGAATGTGCGCCAGTTCGTGTGCCAGGATGGCCTCGAGCTGGGGTGGCGTCAGGCCCGTCAGGGCGCTGGCGGGCAGCAAAATCACCGGCCGTAGCCAGCCGATCACGCTGGGCACTCCCGTGCGCAGCGACTCGAGCACCTGGACCGATCGGTGCATGCGCAAGCGCGCACGCAGCGACGCGAGAAGGTTGTCGCAGCCGTCACCCGCACGTCGAACGCCCGTTCGCCGCAGCCGCTCGGCCCCAGCCAGACCAATCAAGAGTCGGAGACACAGCACGCACACGCCGCAGAGCCAGCCCAGGACCACCCACGAGAGCCGTGCGTCGAGCCACGCGGGCCAGCTGCGCACTCTGGCCAGCCACGCGGTGAACGGCTGAAGGGGCGAGCCGAACGGCGGCTGGGCCGACAGCGCAGCAGGCGCTGCAACGGCCAGGGCCGCCGTTGGGCTGTCCGGTTCGAACCGGAGTGGTCGGGAAGCGCCGGGCGAGGGCACGACGAGGGAATCGGGGCGAGCGATGATCATGGCAGCGGCCGCCCCTGGCTCAGCACGAAGGAGCGCGAACGTGGCGACCGGGCTGAGGACCGCCAGGCCGAGCGCCGCGAGCAAGGCGGCGTAGCGCGCCTGCGGGCTGGCACGACGCAGCATGACGAGCAGCCAGGAGGCCAGCGCCCCGATCGCTGCTCCCTGCCAGACGAAATGCACCAGGACGTGCCCCAGTCGGAGCGCAAGCGGGTTCTCGGCCATGCGGAACAGATCGGTCATGGTGCCCTCCTTTCGATGTCATCGAGCAGCTTGCGGATTTCGGCCAGCTCGGCCGGTCTGGTCCTTTTGCTTTCGAGCGCGTGCAGCACGAGCGATCGGGCTGATCCGTCGAAGACGCGTTCGAGCAGATCGCTCGCGAGTTGTTTGAGGACCGCGCGCTGGGTCTGACGCGTGCGGTAGACCTGAGGGCGCTGCGTGGTGTCGCACTGCACGAGTCCCTTGTCGCGCATGATCTGCATGATCTTGAGCACGGTGGTGGACCCGATGGGACGCTGCTGGGCGAGGTTCTCCCACACGGCGCGCACGGTGCTCGGCCCCCGCTCCCACAGCACCTTGAGGATTTCGAGTTCCGAGTCGGTCGGACGTCCCGTCGCCGATCGCGCCATCTGTTTTCCCCCGAACCGGCCGCGCGGGGTTCGCCGCAAGACGAGCCATGCGCCAGTTGACGAATTCCTTCGTTGCGGATTGTACCGCAGCGCATCATGGTGTCAACGAAAGAATTCGTCAAAAGGCAAGCGCCGAGTGGCGGACGGGGCGGGGTTCGTGGCGGTTTCCAGCGCGCGGGTCGCCGCTGGTTCCGAAGCAGAACAGGTTCCGTTCTCCGCGAATGTAGATGCGGCCGCCTGCGATCGCCGGAGTCGTATAGCATTCCTCGCCAAGCTCGCTGGTTGAAATGGTGTCCCACTCCGCTCCGGCACGGACCACGGCTATCCTGCCCTCGGTGTCGATCAGCAAGAGCCGGCCGTCCGCGGCAAGGAACGAATCCTGGAGCTGATCCACGAGCACGATCACACGTCCCTCTGCGACCACCAGCGAAGAGGACACTCCGTGAAAGCTCTGAAATGGACCGAGCGTGACGCGCCAGCGATCTTCCCCTTCGTGCGAGTAGCAGACCAGTCCGAAATCCGTAAAAAACGCGTAGACGTTGGATGCGTCGGCGGCCGGCGTGGGCGTTGCCGGGCCGCACGGCGGAGTCGCCACCTCGTCTCTCTGTTTGCGAACGGACTTCGTCCAGCGCGTTTCTCCGGTGGTGCCGTCCAGGCACTGCACAAGTCGCTCGTCGCCGCGCAGAGCGGTGAGGAACAGCCGATTCCCGACGACAATGGGAGACGACGTGCCGGGCGGGCAGTTCACCTTCCAGAGCAGGTTCTTTTCCGCATCCAGCGCCGCCGGAACTGCGGCCGCTTCCGAGATCCCGGCACCGTCGGGCCCGCGAAACCGCGACCAATCGTCGCCTCGCGTGCAGACGGCCGGCTGCAAAGCGACCACAAGCACCAGGCAAGCGAGCCGGCCAGCGAACCGTACGCCAGCGGTCGATTCTCGTGCGGCTTTCATTGTTCTCTCTCTTGGTCTTGGTCCCACTGCACCAGTCGCAAGATCATCGTTGCCTGGCTTGCGACGAGGGGGTCAGGGTCTGAGCTGGCTTCGGTCAAAAGCGGAACGAGTTGCGGGGATCGGAACCGGTTCAGCGCCGCTACCGCGCAAAGACGCACCCTCGGGTCCAGATCCTTCAGCCCGTCCAAAAGTGCTGGGACCGCTTGCTCGTTCTTGAGCCCCTCGAGTGCCCAGATCGCACCCATCCGCACCTCGGGGTTGTTGCATTTCAG